>CAZBHO010000020.1:0-43924 GCA_964491945.1 uncultured Verrucomicrobiota bacterium
TATCAGGGATGACAAACGTTGATGAACAAGTTATCCCCTTACAAAGCACAACTAACAATAGCAGGGCGCCATTTTTTAGAATAACGCAAGTATTTGAAAACACAGCGGACATAGAAGATAGTGGTGAAAGTCTTCCTTTCAAGAAGGTTTCAGTTAGAGAGACGATGATGAGAATAAGTTTCCCTCTATTTATGAGAAAGGAAATTAAAACTTTTGCAGGCATTGAATATCAGGTGGATAGATTAAAATTTTCCGACTCTCCTTCGGGCAATGGATATGAACAAAACTTATATACTTTTGGTGTGCCTATACGGCTAATAATGGTAAAAAACAAGCATTCAAATTTTATGCTTATGTTTTCACCCGGTTTATATAGCGATATGGATGGGATTGGTGCTGAAAAGATACGTTATTCTGGAATGGGTTTATGGAACTATTCGTTTTATAATGCATCTACCGTTTCAGTTGGTGTGGCGTATGGTCGCATATTTGGGCAGGAGATGCTGTTTCCTGTTATCGGTGCCACTTTCGCAGTTGGTGAGCGTTGGAATATAAACGCCATTTTCCCTCGTCCATCGATCACATACGCTGCTAAAAATAATTTAAAAATTGGATTGGTTATGTCGCCAGCAGGCAATGAGTGGAACATCAGAGAAGATTTTCAAGGCAGGCGGAGTGATTATATGCTTCGTTTTAAAGGCTGGCGTTTTGGTTTGAATGCAGCATATGTTCTGCGATATGTTAGAATAAATGCAGCCTGCGGTGTTGTGTTTGGCAGGGAATATGAGCTTATTGATACAAAGAAGGATGATGAAACTGTTACAAAGTCTGATGTTTCACAAACATTCTTTTTTGAGATTGGATTGGGCATCTAAAAAGTTTTTTTGACCTTATGAGTATTAGGAGCACCTAAACAACGGGGAATATCAGGGCTTTTATAAAAAATCGGCTTAATATGTTAAATAAAGATTAGCCTTGCATAAGGCAATTCTTACTTTGAGTGCTTTTGATCTGCCGATGTGTTAGATACTTTTATATAATAAAACAATAGTTATTTTTTTAAGAGCCTTATTGCTTTTAGACGATCTATGATAGGCAATTTTTGTGTGCATTTTTTCTCACAGCTGCCGCATTCCACACATAGCCCGGCCATCTCTGGTGGAATATCCCATTCATTTTCTAGGGAGTTCAGCACTGCAGAATCCTGACCGCTTAAAATTTTATGATTCCATGCTTGCAAAAGCTTTGGGATATCTATGCCTTTTGGACATGGCACACAATAGGCGCATCCTGTGCAAAGAGCATTATGTTCACGCCTAAGGCTTTCAACAACTTTTTGCATTCTAGCTTCATCCCACTTAATGAAAGGCGAGACAGCCTTTACGGCTTCTTCAACTTCTCTATCTTCTGCAAAACCAACCAGAGCAACGGTAACACCTTGCACACTTAAAATGTATCTTAAAGCGGCAATCACCACGGTTTGGTCTTGATCAGATTTTATATCGCTAAAATACTCGACGCGTTTTGGAATTGTGCCGCCAGCAAGTGGATTCATACACACAACGCCGATATTTGCTTTAGCGGCAGCTCGTATGCCTTCCATACGATAAGGAGCATTTACTACAGAAAACCCAAGCGTAACTCCTTCAAATATGTTTTCTTCTATAACTCTGGCAATATCTTTACCTTCCATATGCGTTGAAATAAAAAGATGTTTTATTAATCCTTTCTCCTTTGCTTTTAATGCTGCATCAATTGCGCCACCGGCTTTCCTTGAAATGTAGTCTTCCATTGTCATTACGCACCATATATGGAACACATCGATTACATCTCTTTTAAGTTTCTTTAATGAGCGCTCCATATCAGCCATCAGGGCATCGCCACTACTGGCTGCTGATTTAGTGCTGATGATTACATTTTCATTTTTTAGTGCTTTGCCGAAGAGTTCTTCTGATTTTCCTGCGCAGTAGACTGGCGCTGTGTCAAAATAATTTATTCCGAGTTCCAGTGCTTTTTTTATGGTGCCAATTGAAAGCGCCGTATCATCAGGGTTTTTAAATCGCATTCCACCAAAGCCTATAGCGCTTGCTTTAAGGAGAGTATTCCCTAGTGCTCTATATATCATTTGACTTCGTTTGATGAGGATGCTTTTTCTTTTACTTTCTCTACAATTTTCTGCATCAACTCATTATCCTTTTTCAAAAATTCCACAGCAGCTTCATAGCCCTGCCCAAGGTGTGTGCCTTCGAAAGAAAGCCATGAACCTTTCTTTTCTATTACGTTTGTGTTTATGGCTGCTTCAACAATGGCTCCATAAACTGATATGCCTTCTGAAAACATTATATCAAACTCACACTCTGCAAAGGGCGGAGCAAGTTTGTTTTTTACGACTTTTACTCTTGTCCTATTCCCTGTTACGCGCCCTGAACTATCTTTAATTGTACCTATCTTTCTGATATCAAGGCGAATTGAAGCATAGAATTTTAGAGCCTTGCCTCCGGGAGTTGTCTCTGGATTTCCATACATTACTCCTATTTTTTCTCTCAACTGATTTGTAAAAATGCAACAGGTTTTTGAGGCAGAGATTGCGGCTGTGAGTTTTCTTAATGCTTGAGACATAAGCCGTGCTTGCAGCCCAACTTGTTGGTCTCCCATTTCACCATCTATTTCTGCTCGTGGCGCAAGTGCTGCAACAGAATCAATCACCACAACATCAATTTTGTTGCTCTTTATAAGAGTTTCCGCTATTGTTAAAGCCTCTTCTCCTGATGATGGCTGAGAAATAAGAAGTTCTTCTGTATTAACTCCTATCCGCTTTGCATAGGAAGGATCAAGTGCATGCTCTGCATCTATAAAAGCAGCCACACCACCAGCACGCTGGGCATTAGCTATGGTGTGCAATGTAAGAGTGGTTTTCCCTGAAGATTCAGGACCAAAAATTTCTGTAATACGTCCACGTGGAAGCCCACCTATCCCTAGAGCTATATCCAAGCAGAGAGCTCCTGTTGGGATAACAGGCACTTCCACTTTAGTGGAAATATCTCCCAATCGCATAATTGCGCCATCACCAAATTCTTTTTGGATCTGAGCAATAATGCTATCTATTGAAGGGCTTTTTTTGGCTTTATCTTTTGAATCGCTTTCTTCTTTTACATTTTTTTGTGCCATAGTTCTCCATTTTTTCCCATAGTTATGCTAAAAAATTACCTAATGAATTATCTCTTAATAGCCACTTTTGTCAAACAAAGAAAAATTCTTTTTTATGATGCTTTATGAAGGATGATGATATATTACCAACATGGTTTTACATCGCTTATACATTGAGATGTTGTGAGGATGTGGCATAAAAAAAATGCAGTTGCGTAGGTGAATTTCTGGAAGAATAAAAAACTTCACCACAGAGTTCACAGAGGGCTTGAGAGCAAACAACAGAGGAAAATTTTAAGTTAATGAAGATGATAGAATGCTATGAGAGAAATTTACCAGCTATATTTTTCTTTCCTTGTTCTCTCAAGTTATCTGTAGTTAGGAAACTGTTTTAGAATTTATCAGAAATTATCGGGGATAGGAAATACATTGTTTTTCTAAAAAATATATATCCCATTTTTACTGAAGTTTTTTTATTGCTTCACGGGTAAAGCATTTTTTTTTACTACACCATCCAATTCAATCCTATAAATTCTCTCTTAACATCGCAATCTGCTCTTACAAGGGATTCTGCACTTGACTTTTTTTTATTTATAAATAGGATAGGAATGCAACTAAAGAACAGAAAATAAAGAAGAGGTACGAATGAGAAACGCGCTGATTGAAATGTTGGATCAAGAAAACAGGTTGAATAAAAATATCCCTGCTTTTAAAGTGGGGGATACTGTTACAGTCAAAGTTAGAATTAAAGAAGAAAACAAAGAGCGCTTGCAGGCGTATACGGGGATAGTAATTGCTCGTAAAGGGAGAGGCGCTTCAGAGACTTTCACTGTACGCAGAATTTCGTTTGGTGAAGGAGTGGAGCGTGTGTTTCCATTGCATTCGCCAAGCATTGCTTCGATAGAAGTTGTATCATCAGGCAGAACAAGGCGCTCAAAACTTTATTATTTAAGAGATAGGAAAGGCAAATCGGCACGATTAAAACAGGAAGAATAATAGATTAATGCGTGATTTACTCCATTTTGAAAAGGAGTTGTGGGCTAAGGGGATAAATACGATAGCAGGAATAGATGAGGCAGGGAGAGGTCCTTTGGCTGGTCCGGTTGTGTCAGCGGCTGTAGTGTTTAATCGTAATTTTCTGGCTTCGGCAAGAGCGCAAGTTTTTTATGAACTAAATGATTCCAAGCAATTGGCACCAGGGCAGCGTGAGAGATTCTTTGAGCTTATTATGGGAGAACCCGAAATTAAAGTTGGAATCGGTATAGCGGAGGTAGAAGAGATTGATGCCATCAACATTTTGAATGCCACCCACAGGACTATGTTGAGGGCACTTATGAATTTGCCTGTTCTTCCGGAGTATGCATTGGTGGATGGCTTACCGGTTCCTAATTTGCCGTGTGCTTCTAATGCGATTGTGAAAGGGGATGCCAAGAGTCTTTCGATTGCGGCTGCCAGCGTTATTGCGAAAGTAACCAGAGATAGACTTATGGTGGAGTTAGATAGACTTTATCCGCAATATGGATTTAAGAGGCATAAAGGGTATGGCACAACTATGCACATAAAGGCTTTGCTCGAATATGGGCCTTTGCCAGTTCACAGAAAATCTTTTGCTCCTGTTGCTGAGATAGTGAAGATCAGGAATAGCGCTCAATTATCTTTTGTGTAGGATGAGGAAAGCTATTTCTTTTTTATTGGAAGCTTTTAAGAAACTTTTGACACCGAAACCTCTTGCAGGTAATAGGGGCAAATGGGGCGAGGAGAAGGCGGTAACGTTTTTAAAGCGTAAGGGATATAGAATCATAGCACAGAATGTGCGTTTTGGGCATAGGGAGGAAATAGATATTGTGGCAGTTTATAAAGATACTCTTGTTTTTGTTGAAGTTAAGACGCGTTCTTCAGAAAAATTTGGTGCTCCGCTTAATGCGGTTGATAGAAGGAAGCGGCATTTTCTTGCGAGAGCTGCAGTCAGGTTCTTAAAGCAACTTCGTCAGCCCATACCAAACTTTAGATTTGATGTGATAGAAGTTATTGGTTCTCAGGATGCCTCCGAAGTTGCGGTAATTCGTCATACAGAAAATGTTTTTCCACTTGATAGGCGCTATTTTGTGCCATACAAGTGAAAGCAGGATAAACAGCAATGTTAGAAGCGACCAAAGTATTTAGCAACAAGCTCAATAAGGTTGGTTTTTTCTTATTATTCTCATCTGTGCTGCTCGATGCAAAAGCAGAAGTTGAAATTGCTGATCATAGATCATACTACAATGTGGGATATCAAATTATTGAGTTTGAATGTGGAGATATTCAGGAAACCAATCAAACGTTAACGGCGGCAGTGTGGTATCCAACTAAAGACAAGCCATCATTATATATTTATGGAGGTGGCATTACAGGCATGGTTGCGACAAATGGTGCGCCTTTCATAAAAAATGCTCCTTATCCACTATTGGCTTTTTCGCATGGCTATGGAGGAAGTGCCATCAATTATGCATTTTTAGGGGAAGCTCTTGCTACTTATGGCTGGATAGTTGTTGCTCCAGATCATAGAGATAGATATTCTATAATCCGCATAAAAGAAGGATATAACACTCATGTTGATAAAGTTGATCTAATGAGAGATGCTGCAGAGATAATGGCTTCATCCTCAAAAGATAGAAAAAAATTCTTGTATCGTCTGGATGAGATGAACCATATGTTAGAAGCCATATTAGGATCAGAAAAATTTGGTAGCCTCATAAATGTTAAACAAGTGGCAGCTGGAGGGCATTCCTTTGGAGGGTTTACCGCTATTGGTATCAGTGGAGCAATAAAGGAATATAAAAAATATGATATTAAAGCTTTGCTGTTATTTTCTACAGGGGCAGGTAGTTATTTGTTTAACGAAGAAGAGCTTCAGCATATTAACATACCATCGATGTTATTTATAGGTGCTCTTGAAGAAAGACAAAAACGTGGCACAAAAACTATGCAGGAGCATTCAGAAAGGCTTTATACAAACTTATCTCCACCAAAATATTTTTTGAGTATTAAAGGAGCTAACCATTTTTCATTTAATAATCATTTGCGATATGAGTCAGAATTGTATAGCGAAACTACTCAACAACTTAATGTCATAAAACATTATTCTATAGCTTTTCTAGAAAAACACGTTGTTGGGAAGAGAGGATACGATCAAATTTTAGAGTATAAACATCCTTTAGTTAAGTTTTATCGCAAAGATGTTACAGAATAAATTCATTATGTTGGATCACAGGTAAGGATGGAAATGGAATGCAACTGTTAGCGCATCTATTGCGACCAGAGTTGTATGTAGATATAGCGCAACATCAATATCTTTGCCATAGGTTTCTCTTAAAAATTCATAATTGCCCCAGCTACCATTTTCATTTTGGCTGGATAAAATTTTGATCAATCCGTTCCTATATTCATCATGATCTGTAAAATTTAGGAATCGCATACAGGAGATTATTTCGCTTAAAATATCTATATTGCCATCAGCCATATAATATTTTGTCAGTGCTGGCAGAACGGTTTTTAAATAAGTTAGATCATCCTGGCTAAAGAACTGGACATTGAGTTTATCGCCATATTCATAAGGAATAAAAATTTCGTGTGTAAGATTATAGACATTCATATTCCCTATTAGCGCAGCAATGGGTGTTTTGGAAGCAATTAAGCCATGCTGATATGCCTCCATTAGAGGAAACGGTTCTTTTAGTTCAAATATAGAGTAATACCAATGGAATGCCATTCGTTGATCAACGCCACGTTGGTGCATATGCTTATCAAGTCTATCTTTGATTTTATAAATCTCTTTTGTGTAATGTTCTACGTTTATCCCCATTTTTTTCATCAGATAAGCCGCTCTTAAATAAGATGTTGCATCTTGCTTGAACTGTTCATCACTTATGAACAGCATATCGTGATAAGATGGATTTTCTGTAATGGCGGCAATATCTTGAAAGCGTTGCTTGATGGCATTTGCATCTGGACCGGCAACTTTATATAACCTGGCATAAGCATCAAGCAGCTCTACAAATTTTTTTTTACCTTTTATGCCTTTCTTGCGCAACGCTATTGGATCAATATCAATGCCATCTAGCCAGGAGCGAGCTTGCTTTAATTCTGCTTGATATCTAGCTAAATTCTCTTGTAAAAGACGAGCTGTCTTTTGAGATGGCTCATTAGTAAATGGCTGATCAGCGAGTAGAGTTATTCCACAATACACTATAAGTAAAAGTGGTCCACAAAATCTAAAAAGCCATTTCATTTAATCAATAATTTTGCAACCTTTGCACAAGGTCTTGTAGCTCCTTGTGTAAAGCGTTGGGCAATCTGCTGCCATATTTCTGGAAGTATTCTCTAATATTTTCTGTTTCTTTTAGCCAGCCATTTTTATCAACTTTGAGTAATTCTTCAAGATCATTTGTGGATATACTTAAGTTACTCGTATCAATATCAGATGGTTCTGGCATATAACCTATGGGGGTTTTTCTTGCATTTGTTTTTGAGCCTGTAACGCGCTCATATATCCATTTAAGCACACGACTGTTTTCCCCGAAGCCGGGCCATAGCCACCTGCCATCTTCAGATTTTCTGAACCAGTTAACATAAAATATTTTTGGAAGCTTATTCGTCTTTGTCTCCATATTTAGCCAGTGTGCAAAGTAATCTGCCATATTATATCCACAGAAAGGCAACATTGCAAAAGGATCGCGCCTTATTACTCCAACTGCGCCAGCCTGCGCTGCGGTGGTTTCTGAAGATTGTGTGGTTGCCATGAAAACTCCATGCTGCCAGTTAAAGGCTTCCACAACAAGAGGGATTGTGGATGGGCGCCTGCCACCAAAAAGAAACGCAGAAATTTCCACTCCATTTGGATCATCATAGGCAGGGTCAGCCACAGGGCAGTTTGCTATAGGCGCAGTAAAGCGCGCATTGGGATGAGCAGCCTTTCTGCCACAGCCGGGGTGCCACTTATTATTTTGCCAATCTATAAGTTCAGCTGGCGGTTCTTTTGTCATATCCTCCCACCACACATCCCCATCGAGCGTCTGCGCCGTATTAGTAAATATGCAATCTTTTGTAAGAGAAAGCATGGCGTTTGGATTAGAAGCCATAGAAGTGCCCGGCGCTACACCAAAGAAGCCGCTTTCTGGATTTATTGCACGGAAAGTTCCATCAGGCGCAATTTTGATCCACGCAATATCATCCCCCACACAGCTAACTTTCCAGCCCGGCAGCGTTGGATTCATCATAGCCAGATTGGTTTTTCCACATGCGCTTGGGAAAGCTGCCGCGATATATATCGTTTTGCCTTGTGGTGGTGTAAGCCCAAGAATCAGCATATGCTCTGCAAGCCAGCCTTCATCACGCCCCATAGCAGAGGCTATCCTTAACGCAAAACATTTCTTGCCAAGCAGAGCATTGCCACCATAGCCACTACCAAAAGACCATATCTCTCTGGTTTCTGGAAAATGTACGATGTATTTATTTTCTGAATTGCATGGCCAGGGCACATCCTTTTCCCCAGCTTTAAGTGGCATTCCCACCGAATGCAAGCATTTAACGAAATCGCCATTTCCTAGCGCTTCAAGTACTTTTGAGCCCATTCTTGTCATTATCCTCATATTACAAACAACATATGGCGAATCAGTAAGTTCAACTCCTATATGAGAAATAGGTGAACCAATTGGTCCCATACTGAATGGGATAACATACATTGTGCGTCCTCTCATACAGCCAGAAAATAACTGTTTTAGAGTGGAGCGCATTTCATTAGGTTCACGCCAGTTGTTGTTTGGTCCGGCTTCTTCCTGCGTTTTTGAGCAAACAAAAGTTCTATCTTCCGTCCTGGCAACATCACCCGGATGAGAACGGCAAAGATAGCTATTCTTTCTCTTTTCTTCGGCAAGCTTAATATAAGTGCCAGCCTTAACCATCTGGGCACTTAAAGCATCATACTCTGCTTGTGAGCCATCGCACCAGTGAATGTTATCTGGCTTGCATAATTCTGCAATTTCCTTAACCCAGTTTAGTAGTTTTTGATTTTGTATGTTCATCAATAGCTTCCTTTCTTATCATTGGTTCCACTATAAGACACTAACAGTTTAGCGGGGCAGACTACTATACAAAAAAAATTAGTCAAGCCATTTTGAAAAAAAACAAAGCAGATTGTGTTATTAGCAGGCATTGATACTTAAAAACGTTTTAACCCCCGAGAGCCAAAGGAGAGAAAGATGATAAGAATTATTATAGTCAGCCCAAAAAATTTTTTTTTAATATGCAGCCACCAAAAGAAAGTTTACAATATGGTACGATATGGAATTATGGGCCAACTGCTGATCCACCAGGGATAGTCCAGATACTGTTTTGCAGAATAATGCTGCCAGATAATGATCTTATTTTACCGTAGCCTGTTGTAGGAGAATAAACTGCCAGATCATAGACGCCATCACCATTAAAATCACCAGCAACTGGTTTATATCCGGCGCCACCCCAGACGAGCCCAGAGGCTAGTGTTCTGCCATCAATTGTTTTAATATACCATTTGCCTGTTTGTTCAACATAGATAGCCATATCCCAGCTCCCATCACCATCAAAATCGCCGGGCACAGGCACTCCGCCGTATTGGCCAAACTGTTCGTTAAAGATGATGCTTTGTCCTGATATTGTTCTTATATACCATCTGTACGTGCTTGTGTTATAAACAGCAATATCCCATATACCATCACCGTTATAATCGCCTATTGAGGGAACAAAATATGTTCCTCCCCACGGCATTGCGTAGAGCAGCCAACCACTGTTGATGGCATAAGAATACCACGCGCCGTTCTGTGAGAAGTAATAAGTTACATCTATTTTTCCATCTCCATTATGATCTGCCACAGGCAGCTTTGAAGCGCCAGAGGCAAAAGTGCCGTAGGCTTCACGATATCCCGATCCACTCAGCAATCCGCGCCACAAGCCTGTAAATGGTGAATATAAGACTGGATCTGACTTTAAATCACCATCAAAATCGCCGCATACAGGAACTTCAAGGGCTGATCCAAAGCTGAGTGTGCCAATAATTATGCCATCGTAAGTCTGTGCTGTCCACAAGCCATCTTTATATCCAACGAGGTCTGATATTCCATCGCCGTTATAATCGTTAAACGCTCTATAAGTTTGAACTTGTGGCTGTGGATCAACTTTTACTCTATTAGCCCTTCTTGCAAAATTATTTGCCAGATTTGGATCAGCAAGCGTTGAAGGATATGCTGGAACAATTCTGGCATAGAGGTAATAGTTGCCTGGCTCATCTGGCATATGGAAGGCGGATGCTGGTATATTGATGATTTGTTTTTCTCCTGAGCGCAATGTGATCTCGCGTGTTAAACTGCCAGCTAGCCGTTCATTACCATCACCAAATATTATACTGGTTGAGTAATATAGCTCTATTCTAACTGTCTTATTGGAAGTATCAAGAGCGGCAGGACCAAGATTTGAGAGTCTTACAGATATAAGTACGGGATAACCTGAAAGGACGAAGGAGCCCGGATGCAGAATGAAGGTTGAAACATAAAGATCAGCGCTTGCTGTGGCGCTATAGCCTGTATCGTAACTAGAGAAAGAGCTTTGTGTGTTTTCATTCTTTGAACGTACCCAGTAATAATAAGTTGCGCCTCGTGTTCCAGTGGTGTCATCAAAATATGTTGATGAGCTTTCACCGATTTTTGAAGAGCCTGCTGCTGGCGGAGCTTGTGGACGAGTGTTCCTCCAGACTTCATAAGATGTTGCGCCAGTTGCCGCGCTCCAACTGATACGAACTTTTCCTTCATAAGTTCCATCGCTTGCCGAGATGGCTGTTGGCGCTCCCAGCGCATAGCCGCTATCGCCAAGGCTCCAGCTGCTGCCGCAAATCAGGTCTGTTGCTTTGACGTAGTAAATATAATTTACTCCAGCAGATACAGGATAGTCTTCAAAAGAGTTCCCACTTGTATGATAAACTTCCTGAATAATACTGCTACCTTCCGTTTTCTTCCCAATATAATAGCTTGAAGCGCCATCGGTTTCTGTCCATGTAACGATAACCTTGTTGGAATAACTGCCATCACTAGCAAAAACACCACCAGGAGCAGAGAGCCTCCTATAACCAGTGTCATATTGGCTTAATGGACCAGGTTGCAGATATTCATTAACAGTACGCACCCAATAGTAGTACAATTTGCCGGGTATGGCGGTGGAGTCATAGAAATTTGTAACAGTTAATCCGCTGGCAATCACATCGGCATAATTTGAAACGAAACTAACATAACGGAGCACTTCGTAGCTTATTGTGCCACCTAATGGCGGTGAGACAGGTGACCATCTTAAACTTACACCACCTTCGTCAGTGCCTTTTGAAGCTGTGAGAGTTTGTGGTGCTGAAGGAGAGATGACTGCAACTTTAACAGTAATGGAAGTTATGGCATTCCATGTGCCTGCATAACCACTTCCATAATTGCTTGCAACTATATTAACAATGCCAGTATATATTCCATCGCTAAAGGCAGATAAGTCGTTAAAATATACGAAGATAGTATCGCTATTTCCTGTGGAAACACCATTATATGGTGAGCAACCTTGAAGAAGAGAAGCCGATGGATGATTGGAAACTGCAATAGAATATCCCATTGGCACAGCCCCTGTGCCATTAGCATTCCATAATTGGAATGAGAAATTTGAAGGATTTGCACCTTTATTGATTGCCTGATATAGATAATTTGTGGAAATCATCAGGTTTGCCTCATCCATTACATAGAGACGTATAGATACCGTATTCGTCATTCCACCGTTGTTAGTGCTAGAAACTATCACAGAACCAGTATATGTGCCGGGCAGAAGCGAGGCTGTTGAATAGATATTTGTGATATAATCATATTCACCTGTGCCAGAACCTGATGAGGGCTCAACGCTTAACCAATTGCCGCCACCAATATTGGTTGTGATGACATAATTAATGCTGCCAACGCCTTTTGACTTTACCGTGAAGATCTGATTTGTGGCATTAAAACCTTTTATTACACGATTGGTAAATCCTCTCGGTAGGACTTCCATCCCAGCAACGCTTAAGAAAAGACTAACCTTTTGCGTTGTGCCACCGCCTTGTGCAGAAATGATTGATACAGCGGTTGTGTAGATGCCCGGATCAAGAGATGAAACATCGTAATTAAGGTGTATAGTATTAGTGGAGTTGTTTGTCATTCCTCCGCCAAGTTCTGCAGCAGTCACCCATCCCGGAGAACCATCGATGGAAACTGTATAGGCAAAACTGCCACTACCTGTGCTATAAAGATTGAAAGTTTGGCTGCCAAGCTCCTGTCCTTCCACGATGAAATTTGATATACTAGAAGGATATGTGGAAAGGGTCATTACGTTAAGAATCATCTGTCCTGTGCAGCTGCTGCCAGAATAATCTCTTGCCTGTGAGTTAGCCGCTTTGATAACAAAAGTTGCTGAATACATACCAGCAGTTAATCCTGCAGCATTGTTTGTAGCAAAATCAATAAAAGTGCCACCAGAAGGAATATCAAAATTTGTATAAGCAAAACTTATCCAGCTTGCATCGGAAGTAATGCTAACAGGTAGTGGCTGTGGATAAGAAACACTAAATTGATTGATTGAATCATTAAAGATGCTATATGATAAACCTGATGAAACACTGCCGCTAAAAAGAAAATTGGTTCTGCTTGAAGGCGTGATAGATAGCGCAAAATACGGATATTCATACGCTCCGATATCCGGATATGGAGCTAAAGTTGTTCCAATAGTGCGAGGAAGCCCAATAAGATCCAAACTATCAGCTGTCCAGCCCAAATTTGTTGTTCCGGCATTAATGCATGGTGAACCAGATTGAAGTTTGAAATTAAACGAGGTAATTGCAACAAATGCAGGATCTGAAGCAATGTTGTTTGTGCCAGTAAGCCCATTTGTTGGAAACACGCAGCAGTTTGTGAAGGAATTAACACCAGTGAGGCTGATATTAGTTAGACGATTGTGATATATTATCGTATTTACAAAACTTCCGCCCCCAACCGAGTTTACGCCAACATAATTTGTAGCAATAGTGCAATGTTCTATTACACCTATTGCATTTAGGCGCATTGCTGCATTGGTGTTATCGTAAAACAGAGAGTTGCGAATAGGTCCAAAATAATTGCTATAAGCGGCAATTCCACCACCACCATAGACAGCACCAGAGACATACTTTGCAATATTCCCTATAAAAGAGCATCTTTCTATTATGAAATTTGTGCCATTACATTGTAATAACGCACCACCACCATTGGTTGCTATGTTGTTCATAATAGTGCAATCCACTAATGTGCCATTTGGCCTGTGCCCTATATGAATTCCGCCACCACCATAAGTGGTACCACCCGGACTGCCTACAGTGTTAGAAATGATTAAACAATTTGTAATAATAGCAAAGGCATTGCTCCCCATAGCAATTCCGCCGCCATAGTTTGTTGCTTGATTCCAACCGATCACAGAATTTGCAACAAGGCCAGTTCCTTCTATGTATATTCCGCCACCATAGGCGTTCGCTCCAATAGAGGTGTTCCCTATGATGAAGCAATTGCTAATAATGCCCTGCTTGATATATACGCCGCCACCGTGCGTGTTGTTGGCAAGTCCACCAGAAATTGTAAACCCCATGATAGCTCCCATCTCATTTGAGCCGTCAAGATAAACGCAGCGTGTGGTTGAGACGTTGATAATTATCGTGTTGGTGGGATCAAGGTTCCCTGAATTAAAGCTACGCATCACATTAAGACGTGTGTTGGGAAACACAAGAGGTGATGAAATATAATATGTGCCGTTGCTTACGTATATGGTTTTGTCGTTAGCGGGCATTGCAGAAAGAGCCTGCGCAATATTTGTCACCGCAACTGACCAATTTGTTGGACTTGCGGGATTAGGATTTACTCCGGGCGTGCCCGGTGGCACAACAAACACATCTATACTTTGCGCAATATGTTGCACAAATAAAATACTAACAAATAGCAAACCAAAAAAAGACTTTTTTTGTATAGGCCATTCCATCATTCACCTGTTTTTATAGTATCTCTTTAAATACTTTCTTATTCTAACAGAAAAGCCAAAATCAGTAAAGCTGAAATCTACCAGAATTATTTGCGTCTTGAAAGTATTTTTTTCATGTTTTTGCCAAGTATCTTAACAATAGGTT
Source organism: uncultured Verrucomicrobiota bacterium (assembly GCA_964491945.1). Lineage (GTDB taxonomy): Bacteria > Verrucomicrobiota > Kiritimatiellia > JAAZAB01 > JAAZAB01 > CAZBHO01. The sequence goes on from CAZBHO010000020.1 coordinate 14,357, forward strand.
CTTCATCGGTAATATCAAGGGAGAGCAACCTGCCAAGTTCCCAGTATATGTTGTGCACCATTGCATCTGTGCCAAAGACAATTTGATCTATTGAGACGCGCTTTAGTGTATCTTCCCATAATATATTAGAACAAAAGCTGCCGCACCACTCCATATAAATGTTTGGATAGTTCGGAGCAATTTCTTCTAAGTCAGTTCTGCCTTCATTTGTGCCGCCGGAGTGTCCGATTAAAAATGCCACATTCGGATAATCTTTTGCAAGATCTTTGAAAAGCTTTGGTCCATCAAGTTGTCCGCCCCAGCTATGAGAGAGGACAGGTAAATGATGTTTTTCTGCATATTCCCACATCGGTTTAAAGCGTTTATCGGTGATGGGCACGCCCCAATATGAACAAAGTGTTTTAAACCCGACAAACACCTTTGAAGAAAAATACTTATCAAATCGCGCGACTAGCTCGTTAGCAAAAAAAGGATTGAATCCAAGATAAGCCACAAGCCTATCAGAATAAGGTGCAAACTTTTCTTCAATTAAATCGTTGCCTTTAACAGCATCACCTAACAAAGCCTGCAAGCCGGAAGCGATTGCCTTATTCATTCCCACTTTATTCATTATATTCAGAGCCAGCTGAATTTGCTCATCTTCAGTTTTGTTCTCAAGCACATATCCGGCAGAAGGACCAATATGGAAATGAGCATCGATAATATCTATTTCCAGCCTTTTGCCCTGCAAAAATTCTTTCCATAAACTCAGTTTTGCGCTTGTTATTGGGCTTAAGGCTGGAGAGGCAGTTTTCTTTTTGCGTGCTGATGCAAGCAATTTTTCAATATTTCCATAAGCAATAAGAGAGCGCTCATTTTCAGATATATCAGCTCGCATTAGCGAGGCTATTGCTGCTCCATTATGACAACGAGGTCCTATTCCAAAAACAAGCCGATCTGCACCGAAGTGCTTAACAACAAGCTCAATATCACCTGTAACGTGCATCCATGATATATCCAGCATCACATTTTTAGCACTTCGCAAGATATTGAACATTCTGGCATATTTAGGCCACATAACATCAGTTATTATAACCTTCACATCTGGCAATTCTTTACAAAAGGCAATAATTTCAGCTGGCGTGCTTGTTCCAAAAGATAAAATTAAAAATGGCTTATATTTTTTGAGTTCTTTAAGAACAGGTTTTATGTTGATAATATCTGATACATTCAACGCATTTACAAATCTTAAAGCATTGGTATTTCCTTCTTCCATCTGCCTTTTAAGCGTATTGATGCCATTTTTTTCGTACAATACCAGATCGGAAACAACTAGTGCTGGGATAATTCTATCTTTAGCATCAGGTGTATTTTTAAGTTCAGCAAGCAAAGCGGCGTTTGCGCTTAATGAGTGATGCTTGGATGCTTCTATATTCCACACAAGTGCCTGCTCAATGCCGAGCCTATCCATAAACGCCAATCTATCTTTTAACGAAGGAAAATCAGAAACAACAGCTGCCGCTTTTCCACAATAAGCATTTACATCAATCAGTTTTAATTCTTTCTGTGCTTTTCTCACTGCTTATTCTCCTTATATTGGTTGATTAAATTAGTTGTGCTATGTCCTTCAACAAGTGGCACAAATTCTACCACAGCGCCCCATTGTTTTAATAAAGCAACTTCATCTTTCACGCGTTCAGGGTCATAGGAACCACCTTTAACGTGTATATCTGGTTTGATTTTTTCAAGCATTTTTAGCGGTGTATCCCCTGAAAAAGGCAATGCAAGCGAAACATGGCTGATAGCTTCTAGCGCGCGTATTCTAAAGTGAATTGGGAAAATAGGTCTGGTTTGTCCCTTATAAGCCTTAACGGAATCATCATCATTAACCAGCACAATGAGATAATCGCCTTTTTCTTTTGCGGATTCCAGCAAAGCCATATGCCCTATGTGCAAAATGTCAAAACAACCATTCACTGTAACTATCTTTTTGCTTTCTTCTTTACGTTGAGCAAGTATCTTCTGCAATGCTGCTTCTCTTTCTTGCATATCTATTTTGCCACTTAACTTGATTGGAGCTTTCTCTTTGACTATTGCTTCGTCTATATTCTTTGTGAAGCTACCTTTAATTGGCGGCATCTCGCAAATCATTTCCGCATATTTCCTGGCACAGAGTCTCATTGGGATTTTCTCATAGTGAGCAGCGCAATCCACAAGCTTGTAAGGGCGTATCATTTTAAAAAATTGCTCCATCTTTTCTAATTCAAAAGAAGCAACAGCGCTTATTTTTTTAATGTGGCTCACCAGCTCCATCCTTGTTGACAGTGAATTTACGCTAATAAATTTATATTTTCTTGACTGGCTGGCATCTGGCTCAAGCACAACACACACAACTTCCGATATAGAAGCAGCTTTTTCTATGACAGAAAGATTGCCCGGATGCAATATGTCAAATGTGCCAATAACGATAGCAGGAGTAAAACTTTCTCCAAGAACAACTCTCCATTTTCTAGTTTCTTTTTCATTTAAGAGCAGTGTTGCCTTCAATTTTTCTAATCCTTTCTTTCTTTGTTATAACGTAATTTATCAAATATGATGGCTATAACAATTATTGTGCCTGTTAAAATTTCCTGTATCCAGTTTGGTAAAGCCATTTGCGAGGCAGCAGACCTAATCATTGTCATCATCATTGCTCCGCACAGGCTACCTAAAATGGAGCCTTCACCACCGGCAAGACTTCCGCCGCCTATCACCACGGCGGCAATTATATCCAGTTCTAGTCCAGCAGCCACGGTAGGGTCTCCAACAGTTAATCTTGCAAATTGCATAACTCCAGCCAATCCTGCCGTTGCCCCGCATATTGCATAAACAATAATTTTTATCCATTCTATGCGCACGCCACACAATCTTGCTGTAAGCTCATTTGAGCCTATGGCAAATATGTGTCTGCCAGGGACAGTGTATTTCAAAAGGAACGTAAAAACAATTGCGCACACCACAAGCAGCCATACGCCCGCAGGAAAAATAAAGAAACTCCATTCTTCAGGCAATGCTGCCACAAGCTCTGCCAGCCAGCAGAAAGGAGCATCAATTTTTTGCTCGTGTGCCAGCCCTTTAGCAACGCCCCTAATTACAAGCAATGTACCGAGTGTTACAATAAATGGCGTTATCCTGAGCCTTGCAATCAAAAATCCATTTATTAGCCCAGCAATCAGCCCTGCCATAATGCCGCCAATTGCTGCAAAAAGTGGCGACACATTCCTTTCAAGCAACATTGCTATTATTACCGTGCTTAGCGCTATAACTGAACCTGCGGAGAGATCTATGCCACCCATTATGATGACAAGCGTCATACCAAGCGAGGCAAAGCCAACTATTGTCATCTGCCTTGCCATAGTTTCAAGGTTAGCAAGCGAGTGGAAACTTGGCGGTGCAATTAGTGATAGAACAAAAAATATCGCAATAACCGCCAGCAAGGTTCCCCCCTTATTTAATATCTCAATTGTTCTTTTCATCTATGCAGAGACAGCCTTCAACATAAGGGTTTCTTCTGTGCAATTTTTTGCTTCATATTCTGCAACAAGCCGGCCTTTTGATACGATAATTATTCTATCGCAAAGCTCTATAAGCTCAGAAAAATAGCTGCTAACAACAATAATTCCTTTTGCTTTTATTCCAGCTCTATCATCGCCTCTTGCAGCAGCTCTTAATAGGGAAAATATCTCCATTTTGCTTCCAACATCTATGCCTCTGGCAGGTTCATCAAGCAACATTATATCCACGTTATGAAAGAAAAGTCTGGCAATAGCCACCTTTTGCTGATTTCCACCCGAAAGCGTGTTAACTGCATCTGCCACAGTTAAGCACTTTATTCCCATCAGCTCTTTTATTACTTCAGCTTGCTTTTTTAATTCGTTTAAAGAAAGAAAACCAAACTTTGTTAATTTACTTATGTTGGTCAATGTAATGTTTTCAGCAACGCTCATCTTCAAAGCAAGTCCTTCGTTCTTTCTATCTTCGCTTAAAAAGCCAACACCTTGCTGCCACCTTTTGTAAGGTGAAGTCCATCCAAAAAAAGATGCAATTTTTATTTCCCCTTTCCTTATTTTATCCAGCCCAAAAATTGCCCGAAGGAGCTCCGTCCTGCCAGAGCCGAGCAGTCCTGCAATTCCAACAATCTCGCCACGTTTGAGAGTTAAAGAAACATCTATAGGCTTATTTATTCCGCTTAATTTTTTTATTTCAAGCAAGGTTTCGGAATTTGCTAAATTTTGCTTTTTAGTTTGAGAGTTGTTGCTTTGCCCTTTATAGTCCTTTGTACCAAGCATATATTTTACAATTTCCTCTGTTGTTATATAGGAAGCTTTTGCAACTTTTACCACACAGCCATCTTGCAGAATCGTTAAATTATCAGCCACCCTTTTAACTTCATCAAGAAAATGGGAAATATAAATTATGCCAACTCCCTGCTCTTTAAGTTTTAAGATGATTTTAAAAAGATAATCAATTTCTTCCTTGTTCAAGCTACTTGTGGGCTCATCCAATACAAGTACCTTGCAACCCGATACTAATGAACGGGCAATTTCTGTGATCTGGCATTCTGCTGGCGAAAGATTTTTTACTAGAAATTCCGGCTCTATCGTGCTGCTGCCAAGTGAAGCTAGCGCTTGCCTGGCACGCCCAAACATTTCTGACTTTTGCAAAAAGCCAAATTTCTTTGGCTCTATTCCCAAAAATATATTTTCAGCAACACTCAAATGCGGCACCAGTGCCAGCTCTTGATATATCATACATATCCCTGCCCGTCTTGCATGAAGAGGCGAATGCGGCTTGTATGGTTTACCTTCCAAAAACATACATCCAGCATCTGGCAAATATGCTCCAGCCAGAATCTTCATCAAGGTGCTTTTTCCCGCGCCATTCTCACCAATTAGAGCATGCACTTCGCCCTTATGAATTTTTAAAGACACACCTTTCAACGCTTGTGTTGCGCCAAAAGCTTTTGAAATGTTTTCCATTTCAAGCAGAGCCGATGGCTTGTTGTGTGTAGAAGCGTTTTCCATAGGACATCGTTTTTATTCAATAGGCGGCTAAAGAAGCGCTTTGATGGCAGGTTCCTCCATATTCTCTTTTGTGGCAACCACCACACCTGTATCAATCCGTTTTTCAATAGGCTTGCCTTGCAAATGTTCAACAATTGTTTTTACACCAAGATAGCCCATTTTTGTGGGATTTTGTAAAACAAGTCCATCTATCTCCCCTGCTTTTAGTGCGGCAACCAGTTTAGCAGAACTATCAAACCCAACAAAGCGCACCTTGCCTGCATAGCCTTGATCCTGCAATGCGCGCAACATTCCGAAGGTTGTGGATTCGTTTGGACAGAATATGCCGTCTATCTTCAGTCCGTTAGCGTCTTTTAAAGGAGCAAGCATATTCTCACTGCTTTTATAAGCCGTTTCCGTTGTGGGTCCGCCATATTGATTTGCGCTTACAAGTGTTATTTCAGGATAGTTAGTTAAGGCATCAATAAAGCCCTGTTCGCGGTTTTGTGTGCTGGCAGATCCTTCCTGATATCGAAGCATCACAACCTTACCCTTGCCATGCAACAGTTTGGCAAGGTGTTCAGCAGCCAATCTACCGCCAAGATAGTTATCTGTGGCAACAAAGGAGACATACTTATCGCTTTTTAAATCGGAATCAAATATCACAACAGGAATTTTTTGCTTTACTGCGCGCTCAACAGGCATGCGCAATGCCGTGTCATCAAGCGGGGCAAGAACTATACCGCTTACCTTCGCATTTATGAAATCTTCCACCAGTGAAATCTGGGCTTCACGATTATCTTCTTTTAGAGGTCCTTTCCAGATTATTTCCACCCCAAGCTCTTGCGCAGCTTTTCTGGCACCGCTGTGCACTGCCTTCCAAAATTCGTGGGTGGTTCCTTTTGGAATCACGGCTATTTTAACGGCATTTCCTTTAATACTATTTTGATTGGCTGACTGCCTTTCACACTTTCCACATCCTGAAAAGAACAAGAGAGAACAGCCAACAGCCACAATGCAAAGCGTTCCACTTAATAGTTGCTTGCTTTTCCTTTTCATAACAAACACTCCTTTCCAGAGTAAAATGGTTGCATACTTTTTTAATATAACTTAAGAAAAGAGATGAGCAAGTTTATTAAACAACTTTGCAAAATGGTCAACTGCTCTGTAAGAGGCAACACGTGCCTCTTCTCTTTTTATGAGAGCAGCTCGTAGATCATTGTTAAAGATGATCCTTCCTGCCAGCTCGGCAAGCTGTGGAAAATCTTTCTTTAAAAAAACCACGCCAGCTCCTGCCATAGTTTCAGGAACTGCCCCTGCTTTATATGCCACAACTGGCACGCCAAAATGCATAGCTTCCATAAGTGGAATACAGAAGCCTTCATGTTCACTCATTGAAAGAAATAGATGCGCACTTTTGTAGCATGCGTTTAAGCCAGCTTGCGAAATTGACCCTGTAAAAATCACATCGTCTTTTATCTCAAGCTCTTTAGCCATAATTAAGAGTAGTGAATAATATCGTTCCATGCCTGTTGTTGAGCCAGCTACGATAAGGCGGGCATTTTCTGAAACGGCTCTCTTAAAAACCGCAAAAAAACGCAAGAGATCTTCTATCTTCTTGTTTGGAACGCATCTACCAACAAATAATATATTGAGCTTGCCATCTTGTAATCTATCAAGCCAGAGTGGATTAGCTGGAAGAGCATATTTTGAAAAATCAAGAATTAAAGGAACTATGGCAGGTTCCTTGAACCCCCATTCCTTTAATTCGGCAGCATTGAAATTGCTATCAGCCATAGCAACACTGGTTATGTGAGCAAGCGCCTGCGCTTCATCTCGCCCTTTTTTAAGCGCGTTAAATAGCTCTTTACGAAAGCCTTTAAAATAAAATGCTGGTGTAATGTTGTGATAAAGCAATGCTTTTTTGCAGGGAAGCTCCGCAAAAATTTCATTTATCTGGCTTCCACATGAAAGATGTAGCAAAGCAATATCCTGATTAGCTATATTTTTTTCCAACTCATCTGGAGATAACACATCTTTCTTTAACTCTGGCGAGGTATGCTTTATTGGTGATACTATTTCCGAAAAAAATCCTTTTTCTTGAATTTTTTTCTTGATAATCCTTGCTTCCGCACTTATAGCATCGTTTTCAGTAAAACCCGCCACAAGTTGATAAATTTTCATAACATTTATATCGCCTTAGGTTTTAAATAAAAATTCCACCTGCTTTTAAAATCTATCATAAAAAAATTCATATCAGCAATTCTCATATGTTATGATGGCAGGATTAGAGGCACAGGACAATGTAGCGCTGCGCTTATTGCTCTAAACAGTTCTGCTTCCTCTATCGTTGTTGTCCCATCAGCAGCTATGCAGGCAGAACAAGCAGCTATGATTTGTTTCTTAATGGGATAAGATGCATATATAAGCTTTTGCATGGCTTCATCAATTTTATGTAAACCACAATCTGTTGGCGGAAGAAGCATAATGCTTGCTTTTTCCTCCAATTTTATTCTGGCAGCATCAAAGGCTTTTTGAATTAGAGCACTATTTTCTGTTCTGCCATAATAAGCAAGAGTGGAAAGCAAAACTGAAAGAGCATCTTCAACATCACGCAGCTTATAAAACCGAACAGGCAGATCTTTTTTGTTCTTCTGATCAAGTAAAGAGTATTCCACTATGTGAATCAAAGCATATTCAAACAAAGAAATGGTGTCATCGGCTTCTATCATAAGTTTTAGAGTCTCCTTAAAAGCATTCTTTTCTTCTTTTGTTAATCCATTAAGGGTGCCAAGAGCCACTTCAGCAGCCGCAAGCCAGGCTTTTCTTGGTAATCTGCTCAAAGCAGGAAGCATTCTTTTTGTTTTTTGCTGCAGTGTAATCATCTTTATTCTCTGCACAAGCTCATCTTTCTTTTGCTGCGCGGCATCTGATGCAAAAATTACAAGCGCAAGAATGAAAGATTGCGCTCCTACTTTTGTATAAAGCTCGTTTCTTATATCTAACGGGATATATTGCAGAATGTTAGCAGCTTCTGCTACGTGTTTCTCTATGATATTGCCTATGTAGTTGGTGAGATTTTCTTGCGAAACAGCAATTTTTTCAGCTGTGGCTGCGCCAGCAAATCCGCTGGTAATTGCCTCTTGAGACGGAATTGCTTCTAAACTTGCTTTGGCTCTATAGGAAGAAGATGTATATTTCTCAAACTGAAAATTAGGATCCAATCTTTTTATTCTGGTTGTAATTGGCGGATGAGTTGCAAAGATAAAATTGAGCCAGCTACCAACACCATTTGCAAAGAACATATGACTTGCTTCTTCCGCTTTTGGATGCGTTATAAGAGACCCATCTGCTTCTTTAGAAATTTTAACCAGAACTCCGAGTAAGCCGTATGGATTGCGTGTAAATTGCACAGCAGAAGCGTCTGCCAAAAACTCACGCTGCCTGGAAATGGCACTTTGAATTATCCTGCAAAAAAGAACACCTATCCAGCCAATAAGCATAATGGCAATGCCTAACAAGGTGAAGAAGATAATAAACCCCAGAGATGAACCACCTTTATTTCTCCTTGATGTTGAAAAACGCGATTGTGAAGACATACGAATAGCCAGACGAGCAATAGTTTTCCCTATGATATGAATAACAAGTATGCCAAAAATGATGCCTATGAGTTTTATATTAAGGCGCATATCGCCATTGAATATATGACTGAATTCATGAGCAATAACGCCTTGCAACTCATCTCGCGAAAGCTGCTGAATTGCGCCTCTCGTTATCCCTATCACAGCAGAAAAAGGAGAATAACCTGCCGCAAAAGCATTTATGCCTGATTCTTCCAGCACATAAACTGGCGGCACAGGCACTCCAGAAGCAATAGCCATCTCTTCTACGACATTCAGCAATCTCTTTTCTTCTGGTGTCGCCCTCTCATAGTCAATTAGCCTTCCATCAAGCATTGTGGCAACGGCTGCTCCGCCACCTCTAGCTAATATGAAAGTCTTTATTAAGGCACTTATTAGGATTATTGCTAGTACCACAATTGAAATGCCAGCGAAAAGCTCAACATTCCAAAATTGAAATGAGATCGGCTCTTCTGCATTTGTTTGTTCAATAAAGAATAAAGCATAGTTTATGACACTATAAAGAGCAAAGATAATCAACCCCACCGCCAGCACAAAATAAAATACTAACAGTGATGTGCGCCGCCTTGCCTGCTCTTGGTATGCAAAAAAATCCATCCTTAACTTGTGTTAAATAAGCTTGCTTATGAAAACGAAACTTTTGGCGCTTCGCGCTCCTGCGGCACAGTTATTTCATAAAGAGCCGCTGGCTCAAAGCCGAACATCCCAGCAAATAGAACAGCAGGAAACGTTTCTCTTGCAGTGTTATAAGCCATAACAGCATCATTAAAAGCTTGCCTTGCAAAGGAGACTTTGTTCTCTGTTGACGTTAGCTCTTCCATTAGTTGCATCATAGTCTGATTAGCTTTTAGATCTGGATAAGATTCCACAAGCGCAAAGAGCCTGCCAAGAGCCCCTGTAAGAGCGCTTTCTGCCCCTACCAGAGATTGCATTGCAGAAACATTTGCTGGATTTGCTGCCACCTTCTCTATGGCTCCTGCTGCCTGATTTCTTGCAGCTATAACTGCTTCCAATGTTTGCCGTTCATGTTTCATATAACCTTTAGCGGTCTCAACTAAATTTGGAATAAGATCGTATCTCCTCTTAAGCTGCACATCAATTTGGGCAAAGGCGTTTTTAAAGCGATTGCGCAAAGTGACAAGTTTATTATAAATGGAAATTACCAATAAGACCAGCACCACAAGCACGATTAGCACAACGAGCATAGCTGTGTTCGCATTCACGTTTATCTCCTCTGGTTAGATTGTTATGAGTTTCTTGCCCTTTAGCATTTTTTGCTTCTATATGTCAAGCCGTATTTTCTATATTTGAAACGGTTGCACTGGTGAATTTCTGGAGCAGCAGAAGAAAACTTCATCACATAGAGCATGAGAGAATACAGGGTAAGATTTAAGAAAAATATCTGTCAGTGCAGAATATTATGCCTATTAGCTTTTTCTATGCTTGATGGTATAAATATCATTCTTAAAAACATCTTTTAATCCTACTATTGCAAAATCTTTATCTTCGTTGATTATTGCATATTTCATCATTCCAGCGCATCGCGCAAAATGCAAAAAATATGTGTTTGCAAGCATCGTGCTCCAACACATCCTGTATAAAAATTCATCCGTGATTATGAACGTAAAAGGATAATGTATTGCATGCTCAAAAGATGCTATTGTATTAAACCTCTCATCTAGCAAATTATAGTTTTTGTTTTTCCAAAGCTTATAAACAATATACGATTGATCTATATCAATTTCTGTTCCGTTAACCCACTCGTCTTTTGCTTCTTTAAAAGAAGAAAAATATATACTTTCCCAGAATTCAGCATGTAGCCTGGTTGTTAAAACAAAGACGCCTGAATTTATTCTTGGAATATCTCTATTTTCATCAGTATATTCTTTGTATACTTTAGAAAAATCCACTTCTGGTAGCCGCATCGGCTTGCCCGGCTCTTTCTTATCTAATTCAAGTCGTTTTGCATAGGTCAAAAAATTTCCCTTCCTTATCCCAATGAAGTAAGCATTAAGATCATCATCAAGATATTTGTCAAATGCAACTGCTCCAATGTGCTCAGGATTGATTTTATCATTTGCAGCCACAATGCACGGAGCCCTATGATAATTTATCATAATATCAGCATCCAGAAAAACAACCTTCTCATATTCAGCAACTTTAGGGTGCGAAAAAATAAATAATTTTTGCCAGTGAACAGGTCTTACTTTTTCGTCATGTAGCTTCTTTATAGGCTTATCTATCACTATAATATCATAGTTATGCCTGGCTGCATATTGCTCCCACGTTGGTTTGCAATAAGTCATCCAATTGCTTAAATACTTCTCTCCTATTGCAATCGTTACAATTACTTTTTTTGCTCCATTCATAAAAATTCTTCCTGGTTAAATTTTTATTTAATTAAAATGGTAAAATTAGTAATAGCCTCTATAAAAAACCAAAAACACTTGCATAATCAATTAACTTGTAAAAACAAATCATCTTTTTTTATCAACTCTTTCATCGCTCATTTAATCAAACCTTCTTTTGCAAAACTATAAAAATCTCCTATGTTTTTCCCTACAATTATGTGATCTAATACTTTTATCCCAACAAGATTACAAACCTGAACGATGCGATTTGTTATCTCAATATCATTCTGTGAAGGCGTGGTCTCACCTGATGGATGGTTGTGTATAAGTATAACTGAAGATGCAGAAATTAAAGAAGCATTTTTAACAATCTCCTTTGGATCAACTATCGCATAATTTATGCTGCCCCTGCTTATTTCTACATTTTTAATAGGTCTGTTTTTGATGTCCAGAAGAATCATATAGCAAAATTCTTTGTCCTTATCCCTGATATATGGGGAATAGTATTCAGCAACATAATTTACCACATCTTCTGGATTCTTTAGTTTTTTCTGCATTATCTGAGCTGTTTCCCTGTAAAACCTTTTGCCTATCTCTAGTGCTGCTTTTATCTGAACAGCTTTTACAGGACCAATACCATCAATTTTAGAAAGTTCTGATATATCTGCTGAATCTATTGCTCTAAGCCCACCAAAGCGGTTAAGTAAAATTTTTGCAAGTTCTTCTGCACTTGCTTTTACATTGCCAGTTCTCAAAATAATTGCAAGCAATTTAGATAATGGCAAGTTTTCTGCCCCTTGCTTTATCAACATTTCTCTTGGCCTTTCTTCTTCTATCCATTCTTTTATCGGACGACTCTGCTTACGCTCTGCCACCTTTTTCTTAATTGCCTCGCGCAACCTTTCGCAGTCTTCTTTCGTGTTTATATTTAAAAGCTTTATTATTTCTTGCGTTTTTTCTGCTGTTAATAAGCCTTTTGTTGTACACCTTAAAAAGAGTTTGTTTTTTCTGCTATACATAGGATATATACCTTTTTCTACCATAGACTCAAAGAGTATAGATCTTTGAGTGCTGATAGATGAATCTGTTCCATTGCTCATTGATATTTGATAAGAAAAATCGCAACAATTCTTACCAGTTTGAGCACCCTTCATTTTACATCCTTTGTCATCTATGTTTTTACGCTTTGTTATATCCAAGAATAGTTGTAATGCCTTAGGCTAGAGCCAACTACGAAAGATGGGAAAAAGGTAGCTTTTCTAGTTTTAGCCATATATTTGTCTAAACTTTATTCCAATCCAATTAAAGTGTCAAGTTCAATTGTATTGCAACCTGATCAAAATTATTCCCAAAAAATCAATGGTTTAATCAGTTTATAATTCAAATCTTTTATATTGATTTTGACGTCAGAATGATTTCGACCTCAGAACTTGCTTTGAGCAAGATCCAAAAGATTTTGTTGATAGAACTGTATTAGCGTTCATCCATAGATTGAGGAGGCGAGCCGATGATTTTTATGATAGCTTCGCTGGCATTACTATAATTTCAAATTCACTGATTTTACTCGCAAAATTAACAAAGTTATCGAACCAGTATCTTTTATAGCTTCCTGAACCTGCCCCTATACCTGGTGTCGATTTGAGTAATAACTTTGTGTTTATAATAAATCCATTAAGTACATGATCTTTTCGTTATAGGAGTTTTTTGTGTTGTCTTTTTTACAATATATGTTATGCTTCTAAAATGATTTTATGAGGAAGGAGTAAAAAAATATGAAGCGGTTGTTTTTATTGATCGCCATTCTTGCACTTGTATGCTGGGCAAATCATTTTTCTCTTGCTTATTACAAGGGGCACATTGAGTCTGGGCAATATCTTTCAGGCTCTTTAAACACTAATTCACCTGATGGTAATCCGCAGGATTTGTATGATTTTTATGCCAAGCCAGGTGAAATTATAATCATTCGCTTATCACGTGCAGTAAACACGCCCTGTCCAACGTTCACGCTTTATGATCCAAATAATAATCTAATTTCACCTTATGTTTCTCCATATCGTACAAACGAATACTGGTTAACGAACATAACTATTCAAGGTTGGTATAGCTACACGCTGGATCATGTTCCAGATCCTGATAATGTTGAGCCGTATAACACATCAATGTTGCGCTTTCCAAATGTTCCACTTTCTTATGCTGATCTAGATCTGGGGCAACTCCAAATTGGCACTTCAAAGCAAGGAATAATGAATGGCGCGGATCTGGATTCGGCGACTTTTGCTATTTCTAATCGCTGTCTAATAAAGTTTAAAGTGGCGCAAGTGAGCGTTCCTATGGCGCCAAATTTTTATTTGTTTGATCCTTATGGAAACTTTTTGGCAATTGATGAGCCTCCAGAATACCGTGCGGAAGGCTCAGCAATAGTTACTAACTATGGAATGTATACTCTGGTTATAGGTGATAAGAACCCTTACTTCTATGATAGCTCGGTAAATTACGCTGTCACCTACGTAAAAATTCCCGGAAAAATTGAAGGTACTGACCCTGATTTTGGCTGGATAAGCAACGCTGTTGTTAGAACAGGCACGATGAATTTGCCGGGAGACCTTGACATGGCATATTTTAATGTCGTTTCTGGCGATGTTGTGAATGTGATAATGCAAAAAATAGATGTTGATATGGATCCAAATCTTGAGTTTTATGATAGCAATGGCACGCTGCTTGTAGCCACAAATGATATTCTGGAAGATATTGCCTTCTTTACGAACTATCCAATCACCAGCAACGGAACATATTATCTGGTTTGCAAAGATGCCGAAGATAGGTACAATGTTCAATACTCTTTAGTTATGTGGTTTGAGGCGGGTAGCCCAAGCCTTATGCCTGTGCCGGCTGCTCCTACAAATCTGGTTGCAAGCGATGGCTCAACAGGCGCTGTGTTCTTAACATGGCAGGCAGCCGATACCAATTCGTGGGGCTATTATATCTATAGAGCAACGAATAGTGTAGTACCAGATACACCGGTTGGAGAAACAAATGCGCTCTCTTTCATAGACACCAACTGTGCTCCCGGTATCCTTTACTATTACTGGGTTAAAGGCACAAACCGCGCACATATTAGTGAAGCTTCCCCTTCCGATACAGGCTATCGCTTGCTTGACCCACCAGCAATAATGGAAGCATCTGATGGCACATTCACAAATGGAATTGCTGTTTATTGGACAAACTCGCTTAACGCCACCTCTTATTTGTTATATAGAACCTTGACGCCTGCTTTTCAGAATCCCACGCTTCTTGTAGCAACATCATCCACGAACTATTTTGATACTTCCGTTACTGGTGGTGTGGCATACTATTACTGGGTACGTGCCAGCAATTCGCTTTGTGCTAGCTACTTAAGTGCATCAAATTTGGGGTTTGCTCAACTTTCTCCACCCGGCAATGTTTCTGCAATAGATGGTGCCTTTACCAACAAAATTGATGTTTCATGGTCAGGTCAATCAGCGGCAAGCCACTATTTGATTTATCGTTTTGATACCAATAGCGGCGCAACATCTCTTGTGGGAACAGCCACAATAACAACTTATTCAGATTTTGCCGTAACATCTGGCATTTTCTTCACGTATTGGATTGTTGCCAGCAACTCATTATGCACAAGCAGTTGGAGCCAGAGCGATTCTGGCTATGCAGCTTTTGGAGAAGTTGCTGGTGTTTCAGCAAGCGATGGTGCTTACTCAAATCTTGTGAGGATAACATGGAGCGCCTTTACGCCCGTTCCTGATGCGTATCTAATCTATCGCAACACGACCAACTCAATTTTAACAGCATCGCTCATTGCCAGCACAGTATCAACAGTGTATGATGATTCTTCTGCAACGCCGGGTGTAACTTATTATTACTGGGTGCGCACAACAAACTCAGGAATGTATGGGGCATTTAGTTCGCCTGATAGTGGCTATCGTGGCATATCCCCACCAGCTGCATTGCAGGCATCTAGTGGCTTATATACAGATAAGGTGCGAATCGGCTGGAATGCTGCAAGTGGCGCATCTTCATATCAAATTTTCCGCAACACAAATAACAACTATTCTGGGCTTTCTCCAATAGCTACAACCACAACCACAAATTATGATGACACTGCAGCTCCGATTGGCATCACGCTTTACTACTGGATAAAGAGCGTTGGGGCAAATGGCGTGCCCAGCGTGTTTTCCGTTTCTGCCACAGGCTATCGAGCTGTGCCAACTCCAGCAGCGCCAGCTGCCTCGCAAGGAATATTCACTGATAAAATTGTTATAAGCTGGTCAACATGTGAGGGTATTGTTTCCTATCTATTGTGGCGCAGCACATCGCCGGATACTAACACAGCAGAGCTTTTAACCAGCACATCTTCCACCTCTTTTGAAGATACAAACGCTCAACCAGATACTCGCTATTATTACTGGCTCTCCTATCAGACTCTGCTAGGCAGTTCGCCATTGAGCACAGCGGCTGATGGATACAGGAAACTGATTGCGCCCTCTTCCATTTCAGCAACAGATGGCACGCTTGGTGGCAAGGTGTATATCTCGTGGAGCAGTGTATCTGGTGCAAAAAATTATATTCTCTTAAGAAACACAAGCTCTTCTTCAAGCAGTGCATCAAATATCGCAATAACCACATCCACAGGTTATAATGACACATCAGTTGTTCAGAATAGAACTTATTATTACTGGGTTAAGGCATCAGGCAACCTTTCTACCAGCGATTTAAGCTCCTATGATTCAGGCTGGGCAAAACCGCTTTCTCAAGGCAACACTTCTGATAACGACTTCAATGGCAACGGTTATTCAGAAGCCACTGTTTTCAATGGCGCTGCTGGCTTGTGGCAATCTTATGATTTGGAAGCAGGGATTCTAGCCTCTTACTATTTCGGCTCGGCCGGCGATTGGCCGCTTGGTGGAGATTTTGATGGCGATGGCATTTCTGACAGGGCAGTGTTTATACCTTCCCTGGCTGCGCTTGAGTTTGTGCGCTCAAGCGATGGCTTCCATAATAGAATTACTATCGGCAGTTCCGCATCACGTCCTGTACACGCAGATTATAATGGAGATGGCAAAACAGATCCCGCCACTTATGATGAGAGCTCTGGCTTATGGACAATAGCTATATTGAGCGGGTTCACATGGAACTATTACACACTTTCTTTTGGCGGAGCAGGCTATGTGCCTTTGGCGACAGATTTTGATGGTGATGGCAAAGCTGATTTTGCTGTGTTTAATCAATCGCTAGGTGGCTTATGGAAGATAAGACTTTCTGGTGATAACTATCAAATTATTCAGTTCTATTTTGGCGGAGCAGGGATGAAACCTGTTAGAGCAGATTTTGATGGTGATAGCAAAGCAGATCCAGCGCTCTATAGTGAGGCTTTGGGTAAATGGTATCTCTTACCTTCTTCCATGAGCTATCAACTTGTTACTATTAGTTTTGGTGGGATGGGAACTCTTCCTGTTTCTGGCGATTTTGATGGTGATGGCAAAGCTGATTTTGTGGTATATAACGTCAGTTCTGGCTTATGGCAGGTGTTGCTCTCTTCACTTAATTACACATTAGTGAGTGGATATTTTGGTGGAGCAGGCTTTGTGCCTGTGCCTTATAATCCGTAATAAGAAGCAAGCTTATAGACACAAAAATGCAGCAAGCGGAGCAGTTCTTTTATTTTACCAACAATATAAAAATCATCCACAAAATAGGTGAAGGCGGCATGGGTGCAGTCTTTTTGGCAAACCAATTTGGTGCGGAAGGATTTAGAAAAACTGTTGCAATAAAAACTTTACGTCAGCAATTAGCAGATGAGAAATATAAAAAGCTATTTATTGCCGAAGCAAAGCTGGTTGCCGATCTGGTGCACGAAAATATCGTGCAAATTTATCAGCTAGGAGAAGTTAATGGACAATTCTTTATTGTGATGGAATATGTTAACGGGCTCTCTCTGGAAAATTTTATTGCCTATCACAGGATTAAAGCCATACCGATTGCCGAAGAACTTGCAATATATATTGCAAGCAGAATAGCCAGGGGGCTTGCTTATGCGCACAAGAAAGAAGATGCGTTTGGACATCCGCTCCATATTGTGCATAGAGATGTTTGCCCTGCTAATATCCTTATAACACGAGAAGGATTGCCAAAGCTTGCTGATTTTGGCATCGCCAAAGTTGCAGACAGCATAATGAAAGAATTTTCTGGAGGCAAACGTCTCTATATGGCACCAGAACAGGCAAAAGGAGCTGATGTGGATTTCAGGGCGGATCAATTTGCGCTGGGTACCGTGCTTTTTGAAATGCTCTCTTTTAGGAAAATACGGGATAAACTTGATACTCAAAAAACAGGGTCTGCTTCAGTTGCTTTTGAACTGCTGCCGGAGCGTGTCTCGGAGGATGCAAAACGTATTTTAAGAAAGATGCTGGCAGAAGATCCTGCTGAACGTTATGAGGATACTGATTTACTGGCTAAAGCACTTGAATATCATATTTATAAGAATGGCTATGGCCCAACCATAAAAACACTAGAGCTCTATTTACGTGAACACTTTGCTTATCTTTATAAACCAGATGAAGAGCGCCTTTCGCTGGAAGAAGATTTAAGCAAAGAAGTAACTATCCTTGCAGAACAAAAACATTAAAGGGGAGTACATATGAAACCAGAACAAGTGTTGATGGAGTGGATAGATGCTGTAAATTCGCATGATGCAGGTAAACTATTATCATTATACGATAAAAATGCCGCGTTGCTACCAACCTTTTCAAATCAAATTCTTAATTCACCAGAAAAATTAGAAGATTATTTTAGAAAGTTGAGCGCTCGCAAAGGCTTACACATAACTTTACACAAAACCACGATGCGGATTCAGGCTTTGGATGAGCACAAACATATCATAAGTGGTATATATAACTGGCAATTTGAAGTAGATAATGAACTTTTAAATTTTGAAGCACGTTTTTCATTTGTCATTGATATATCAAAGAAAGCCCCCATAATACACCATCACTCTTCTCAAATCCCAAGGATGTTATAATTGTTTCTTATCTGATAAGCTTTCAACTTGTATAAAAGTTTTAATGGGATGACAGGAAGAGGCATCTTTTGAAGAGGATGCATTAAAATTTGTTATGCATAAAAAGATTGCGTTAATGGGCTTGACTTATGATAAGGTGCTTTTAATCTTCATAAAAAGTTTCTAATATGAAAATAATAGATAAATATCTGCTATCACAATTTATAAAGCCGTTTTTGATTTGTTTTCTTACATTCACAATGCTTTTTGTTGTGATAGATTTGTTTGATCATCTTTCCGATTTCATTCAGATGCACATTCCTGTTATGAGGGTGATTGAGTATTATCTTGGGCTTTTACCATCTTTGTTGGTCTATATAGTGCCTGTTTCATTGCTGCTCGCCCTGCTTTATATGCTTTGGCAGATGATGCGGCATAGTGAGCTCATCGCAATGAGGGCTTCTGGCGTGAGTATTGGACGCATTATGTTGCCTATTCTTTTGGTAGGGATATTTGCCAGCGTGTTAATTTCTCTTATCAATGAGCTTATAGCTCCACAATCCACGTATTGGGCTTTGCAGTTTATTGAAAGGCTCAAAGGTGGCAAAGATACATCCCTGCGCTATGCTTATAACCTGCCGTTCAGAAATGAAACGGAACACCGTATCTGGAGAATAGGCACATTTGATTCTCAGAGCAATGTTTTATATGATGTTGAAGTTGTGCAGGAACGTGGCGATAGTTCTAAAAGCGAAACCTACCGTGCAAAAGAAGCAAGATTCTATGATGGGCAATGGTGGCTCTTTGATGTGGAAATTCAGCAACACGATTATCAGAACTATCCTGTTGGCTTGCCAAGAAAAGAAACGATTTATCAGGTTGCTGGCTGGTCTGAGAAATTGGAAGATTTTAAAAACGAAATTATTCCACCAGAACTGCTTTCCGCAAAAGCTCTTCAAGAATATGTTAGAAAACGCAAAAGTCTTTCGGAAAAAACAAAAGCTAATTATATGGTGAATATGCACTCCAGACTTGCAATGCCGTGGACGTGTCTGGTTGTTGTGCTCTTTGGAATACCGTGCGGCTTACGCACTGCACGGCAGGGCGCTCTCATTGGCATCATAGCAGCTTTGCTTGCATTCTTTGCTTTTTATTTTTTGATGATGCTGGGGCAATGGCTTGGAAAAATGCAGGTTATAAATCCTTTTCTGGCAGGCTGGTTGCCTAATATAGCATTCCTTGCTGTGGGCTTATTGATGTTCTGGCGAATAAAATGAATTTTCTATTGGCACCAAACAGTTTTAAAAATTCTCTTTCTTCCGTTACAGTGGCAGAGGCTATGGAAAAGGGCATTCTCTCAGCCATGCCACAAGCACAGGTTTTTAAAGCACCTTTTTCTGATGGCGGCGATGGGTTGGTGGAAGTTTTTTCTAAAATGCCGGGCGCAGTCCTTTTGGAAACAGAAACGTTAGATCCCTTAATGCGTCCTATAAAATCAAAATGGATTGTTTATAAAGATATGGCAATCATAGAAACTGCTTTAGCTTGTGGGCTGGCATTGCTTTCCTTCCCGCGCGATAAGGCACCCCTTGCGGCTTCTTCTTATGGAGTTGGGCTCTTAATTAAAGATGCTGTTCAACATGGCATAAAAAAAATTGTGCTTGGACTAGGCGGCAGTGCCACAACCGATGGAGCTAGCGGAATGCTTTCGGCGCTTGGCATAAGATTTTTAGATAAGAACTGCAAAGAGATTAAGCAGGGTGGCGCTGCTTTATTGGAACTTGCAGAAATTGATATTTCGGGGATGGCTGAATCTATCAGGCAAAGTGAGTTTATTGTGCTTACAGATGTGGTTAATCCTCTGATTGGTGAGCAAGGCGCAGCGCAGGTTTTTGCTCCGCAAAAAGGTGCTTCGCAAGAAGAGGTGGAAATTTTGGAGCGTGCTTTAACAAAGTTTGGCAAGGTGGTAAGAAAAAAGTTTGGCAAAAATGTTGCAGAGCTTTCTGGAGCTGGCGCAGCAGGAGGAATGGCGGCAGGAACAATGGCTTTTCTTAATGCAAAGATTCAGTCTGGGGCAAAATGGGTGGCAGAACATAATGGTTTTATGGAGCAGATCCAAAACGCAGATTGGGTTATAACAGGTGAAGGTAAGCTCGATCATCAAACCATCTATGGGAAGGTGCCGTTCTTTGTGCATAAAGTTGCAAAAGCTCACAATAAAAAGGTGGCAGCTTTTGGTGGGATACTGGAAAAAGATTTTGAGAGTTCAAATTTTAAGTTTGATTATGTGGATTGGATTATGCAGCACGGCATTGCTCTGGATGAAGCCATTAAACACGCAGAAAAACATCTTGAAAGATTGCTTTATAATTTTATTATGACCATAGCAAAAAGTTGATGGCAAATAATAATCCATTGTTAAAATCTTTAAACAAAGCCTTCCACTATGCAATGGAAAGGTTGTTAAATCCTTTTAGTTTTGCTAATTGGTTTTTTATAGCTTTTCTGGGGTTTTTATCACATTTACCTATTGAGCCAGTGATTCTGCCTGATACGGTGGTTCCTCTGTTTTTGGTTTATGGGTTAAAAGAATTTGTGTTTGCAAAAGCCATACCGCTCTGGTTCTCTGGAATTTTAGTGGTGTTTTTTGCATTGGTGTTTCTTATTATAAGCTGGGTAAGGTATATTGGGAAATTTATGTTTTTCTATGCAGCCTTTGATAGGAACAACTATGGTATTGAAAACTTATGGAAAAAATCCTATAAGCAGGGGACTGTCTGCTTTCTGATATTTTTTGGACTTCTTCTTGTTTCTTTATTGATTACTGGCACCTTGTTGGTTATATTGTATCCGATAAATCAGATGTTGTGCCACTTTTTTGCTGATGGATTTATTGGTAACATTATCTTTATTTACACATTTGCGCCTGTGTTCTGTTGTCTGGTTTTGCTGGCGATAGTGTTTATGGTATTAAAGGATTTTCTCGTGCCTATGCTGATATATGATATTAAAATTTATGATGGAATAAAGATATTACTGGAGCTATGCAGAAGCCATCCAGCTGCTATGCTGGGATATTTATGCATAAGAACAATTCTGTGGGGTGGGCTGATGGTTATGGTTGGTATTTCTGCGTTTTTGTGTATGGGGATTACGTTGCTGCCTTTTATCAAAATTCTGATTTTTCTGCCAATATATGTCTGGTTAAAATTATATCCTTTGTTTTTGTTAGAAGAATTTGGAGTTGTGAAAGTTGATAACAAAAGAGGATGAGCTATGTCTATTATTAGAGAAATTTTAAAGAAGGCAGTATCTTTGGATGCTTCTGATGTGCATTTGAAAGCCTATGAGCCGCCTTATTTTAGAGTGGCTGGCGAGCTTATTCAGAGTGAATTCCCAAAACTTTCACCTGATGATCTAAAATGCATTTTAGTGGATATTATGCCTGAACATTTTAGAAAAAAAACGGAGCCACCACCTGAAATGGATTTCTCACATTTTGAAGAAGGAGTTGGCCGCTTTAGAGTAAACGTGTTTCTTGCCAGACACATCCCCACAATGGCTTTACGCTATGTGAAAACACATATTCGTTCTGTGGCAGAGCTTGGCTTGCCAGCTATTTTGGAAAAACTTGCTATGCTGCCAGCAGGTGTTATCATAGTCTCTGGCGCAACAGGAAGCGGAAAATCAACCACACTTGCTGCTATGATCAACACTATAAATCAACGGGAAAAGCTGCGCATTATTACTATAGAAGATCCTGTGGAATATATTTTTGAGGATATCAATTCTGTAATTACACAACGGGAAGTTGGACTGGATACTTATTCATTTCATGATGCTTTGAAGTATGTGTTGCGTCAGGATCCTGATGTTATAATGATTGGCGAAATGCGCGATCAAACAAGTTTTTCGGTTGCTCTTTCTGCGGCAGAAACCGGGCATGTGGTTTTTACCACATTGCATGCCAACACGGCTGCGCAATCTGTTATACGCATATTGGATTTATTCAAAATAGAAGAGCGGGATCCTATTAGGATGAGCATGGCGAATAACCTTGCAGCAATTATATGTCAGCGACTTGTACCGGCAATCAAAGGTGGAGTTGTGCCTGCAGTGGAAATTTTAATTAATACGCCAACTGTAAGAAAGCTATTATTGGAAAATAGGCTTGAAACAATTAATGCTGCAGTTGAAACAGGCGCTGAAGATGGAA
The DNA here is from genome assembly GCA_964491945.1 of uncultured Verrucomicrobiota bacterium. Classification (GTDB taxonomy): domain Bacteria; phylum Verrucomicrobiota; class Kiritimatiellia; order JAAZAB01; family JAAZAB01; genus CAZBHO01. Next base: position 36,616 of record CAZBHO010000020.1, read on the forward strand.
TGCAGACCTTTAATCAATCATTATATAAGCTAATTAAGAACGGCATTATAACCGAAGAAGCTGGCCTTAACCACTCACCTAATCCTGAAGCACTAAAGATGAATTTACAGGGCATATTCCTGGATGAAGGTAGACGCATTCTGGGTGAATAATTTTTCAACAACAACAACAAAAGGAGGAAGAAAAATGAAACGAGAACAACCAACCATCATAACTATGAAGCAGAAAAACAAACGTGCTGGCTTCACTTTAATAGAGGTTCTGCTGGTTGTAATAATAATTGGCATTCTTGCGGCAGTTGTGGTGCCAAAATTCGCAGGAAGAGGTAAGGAAGCTCAAATCAATGCATGCAAAACTTCTATAGCAAATATATCCACAGCCATAAATTTGTATGAGGTGGATAACGGCTCTTTTCCACCAACACTTCAATCGCTTGTAACAAAAGGCAACGAAAGCAACTGGAAAGGCCCTTATTTGGATAAAGTGCCAGTAGATCCATGGGGACATGAATTTATCTATTCTCCGCGCGAAAACGGGTTCGATTTAAAGTCGTTAGGACCTGATGGCGTGGATAGCGCCGATGACATTATAAAATAACAATGCACTGCGATTTTTTAAGTAGGAAATTAGTGCTAAGTAAGAAAATTGATGGCTTCACACTCATGGAGCTTCTCGTTGTAATAATTATTATAGGCATAGCATTTCTGGCAGTTACACCAAATTTTGTAAACTCTATACGCTACCAGAAAATCAATTCTGCTGCGCGTTCAACTGTTAGTGTCATACGTTATGCCAGAAGCCTTGCCATCTTAAAGCAAAGCGATTTAACTTTGATGTTTAATCTGAATACGGGGCAGGTTGATTTAAATTCCACAAACACCTCCATCCCTTCCTTTAGCCGAAGTATGGAAGGAGTTAAACTGCTATACATCCAATCTGAAAATAGTGAACCAATAACAGAGGGCTTGTGCCACATCCCATTTAAAAGAAATGGCACATGCAAACCATTTGCTGTTGCCCTTGGTGATAGCTATGGCAACGCCATTACAATCAATGTGGATTCTTTAGCCACAGTGTATACCAAAGAAACTAAAGCGGAAAGGTAATGCTGGTAAAATGAGATTGATTTCAAGCATGGCTTTGTTTAAATTATGCCTCATAATATATGGATTTTGTAATCCGAGAAAGAGGTGTGCGTTGAATAATACCAAAAAAATAGTTTCTGTAGTAACTGGTGGCGCAGGTTTTTTGGGCTCGCATCTTACTGATAAGTTGTTGGAGCTGGGACATAGAGTTATATGTCTGGATAATTTGCTTACAGGTTCCTTGCAAAATATCAGCCACTTGCAAAATAATCCTAACTTTGCCTTTATAAAAACTGATGTTAGCAATCACATAAACATAGATGAAGATGTCAATTACGTGTTTCATTTTGCATCTCCTGCAAGCCCTGCTGATTATCTTAAATATCCCATTCAAACCCTTAAAGTAGGGGCACTGGGCACGCATAATGCGCTTGGGCTTGCAAAAGCAAAAAAAGCGGTGTTTTTGCTCGCATCAACCTCGGAAGTGTATGGCGATCCTCTGGTGCATCCTCAGCCAGAAGCTTACTGGGGCAATGTTAATCCTATAGGGCCTCGCGGCGTTTACGATGAAGCAAAGCGATTTGCCGAAGCACTTGTTATGGCATACCATCGCACCCACAACCTTAATACAAAAATTGTCCGCATATTCAATACTTATGGGCCTCGCATGAGACCAAACGATGGCAGAGTTGTGCCGGCCTTTATTGAACAGGCTCTCACGGGCAAGCCTTTAACAGTTTTTGGAAACGGCAAGCAGACAAGGAGCTTCTGCTATGTCTCAGACCTAATAGAAGGCATTGTTGCGCTTGCTATGAGTGATTATCATCTGCCTGTTAACATAGGCAACCCTACCGAGATGACCGTGCTGGAATTTGCTGAAAGAATTATACAACTTACTGGAAGCTCCTCAAAAATAGAATATAAACCATTACCTGTGGATGATCCTAAAACGCGGCAACCAGATATAACACTTGCAAAAAAAATTCTCGGCTGGACACCAAAAACTCCGCTTGACAAAGGGCTATTAAATACTATAGAGTATTTCAAAACTTTGCATAAAGCTGATAGTTAGGAAGTTTGGAGAAGGTGCTATGTTTTTAAGATATGTTTTACCTGATGGCGAGCAAAAAGAATATCAACTTACCACAGATCCCGTAACTATTGGCAGAAGCAAAGAGGCTGATATTATTATTCCAGACCCACTTGTTTCAAGAATACACTGTGGCATTTCATTTTGGGATGAAGCATATTTTATCCGAGATTTTAAATCACGCAATGGCACCTATGTTAATGATAAAGCGATCGAAGTGGCACGCCTTTATCCGGGTGATAAGATACGCGTGGGAGATACCGTAATTTCCTTTGAATCTGCTCCAAGAAAGGGCACAGAAACCGTCTTAAAAGAAGTTAAAGAAGAAATGGAAAAAGGAAAGGGCTACAACACTATTCTTAAAGAAATAATAAACGAAGGCGATATTCCTACAAAACAATCATAATGGCAAATAGCATGTTGTAAAATCCTTCCGTCCTTCACCAAAAGTCTTATTTAAATAAAAAATAATAGAAAATATTTTTTTATGTACTAAAATTGCCGTTTGTTCGCTTATATTTTTGTAAAGGCTAGCTGTGTATAATAAACAAAAAAAAAAAAAGGAGCCCTTATGAAAAGACTTATTAAAATCAACATTATTGTTCTATTGGTTCTTACTACATTTTTAACAGCTTATGCTAAAAGAGAATTAAAGGATGATGAAGTTTCTAACATTCTTGTGCCACGAATGACAAAAGCTCCTGTAATAGATGGCAAAATAGATGAGATCGAGTGGAAAGAAGCAGCTGCCATTTCAGGCGTGGCAGGATGGGTTGATAACAACCTTTTGCCAAGACCGAGCACTTTCTATTTTGCGTGGGATCCTGACCATTTCTATATGGCTTGCCGTGTCTATCTTAAGCCGGGTTATAAGCCAAATACGTGGAATGGACGTTCTGAAGGGATGGCTTTCGTTTTCGATGACGGACTGGAACTCGTCTTTAAGCCGAAGGGCAAAAATCTTGTTTTTGACTGCGCGGGGGCTGCCTATAGGTTGTTTATCAACAACCTTGGCTTTAAGGGTGATATGACTCGTCTTGAGCTTGGGCAACAGCTTAAGAACTGGGCTCCTGAATTTAAGGTGGCCACAAGAATTACAGAGCCCGGCAGCGCACCCAACGGCGGCTCATGGTGGGAGCTAGAAATGAGCTCTGTACCAGAAGATTTTAATTTGAAAGGTAAGCATCAGGCTGGCGATGAGTGGCGTTTAATGCTTGGGGTAAATCATTTTGGCGCAGGCTTCTCGCAGGCAAGGATCCCTTGCTTGGGCTCTTACTTTGAATCAGATGGTCAGGGTTATACAAAAGCAATTCTCGTGGATAATATGCCAGTAGTTAAGTTTACAATGAATGATTTAGAGAATCTCACCATAACTAATAAAGCTTCAATGGGCTTTTCCGTGTTTAATCAGGCAAAAAAATCAGAAAAGGTGGATATTGCTATAAACATTGGTGATAGCTTAATTACCAATTTAACACTCAATGTGCCAGCAAATAACGAGGCAAAAATTGATTTTAAAAAAGAAATTCCCCACGACCTAACGAATGGCATATTACGAGTTTTAGCAACTGCCGAAGGAAAAGAGCTTCTAAAGTATGTTGTGTTTTTTGAACGAGGGGCTTTAGCTGAAATCATCCTTCCGCAACCTGAAAGAGATAAAACAAAATTTCCGTTCTCTGCAAAGTTTAATCCTGTGCGCGGTTTGCTGCTTATTTCAGGGGATACATACTATCTTGCCACCAATCAGGTGCCTTTGAGTATGCACTATGTGGTTAAATCTGATAAAGGAGATAAACTTGCTGAAAACACTTTGACAAACATTACAGAATGGTACTTTAGAGAAATGATTTCTCTTCCTTCTGTGCCACCCGGCACATGCACAGTGGCTGGTGTTATGACACTTGCTGATGGAACAACGCTTGGTCCAATGACAAACTATTTTGAGAAGATAGATGAGGCAAAAGCATTTCCACACTGGTGGAATAGAAAAGATATCGGGAGCGTGGAGAGGGTGCTGCCACCATTTACGGCAATTAAGAGAGTTAAAGGTGAAAGCACAACTTATGAATGTTGGGGAAGAAAGTATTCTCTCAATGCAATGGGACTTCCCTCTGGCTTAATCTCGCAGAGCAATCCTGTGCTTGCTGCGCCAGCCAGAATAGTTGTGGTGCTGGATGGCAAAGAACACGTTGTTGAAATGCCAACCCCAAAAATAACAGAAGAAAAAGACTGGCGTGTAAACTTTGAGGGCAAGGCTGAAGGTGCAGGACTTGAATTTACAGCTAAAGGTTGGATGGAACAGGATGGGCTTGTTTACACAGAAATAACATACAAACCTAAAGGCAATGTTCCGATTAAAGTTGATGCTTTGCGTGTGGAGTTCCCATTGGTTGATGAAGAAGCAGAAAGCCTTCTTTGCATAGGGCCTGGTAATAACTTTTCAAGCCACACTGCAATGGTAATCCCAAAGAACAAGCAAGGTGAAATCTGGTCAACCTTAATCACTGGCAGAGCTGGCAGTGGAATGTTTATCGGCTCATTTTACCCTACGGTTTGGATAGGCAGTGAAAGGCGAGGGTTCCTTTGGTGGGGCGATAACGATAAAGGCTGGTTCCCTGATAACGAAGTGCCAGCTCACGATCTTGTGAGAATTCCTGGCAAAAGCTTCAGGCAAAAACAGGATGTTCTTGTTTTAAGAAACAATATTATAGGCAAACCTGTGGAAATCAACAAAGCGCATACGTTTGCTTTTGGCTGGAATGCAACGCCATTTAAGCCGTTGTTGCAAGGCTGGCGCAATTGGGCTGCAACAGAAGATGGAACGTTCTTTGCACCATTCAGAGGATTAAGAATGGATTCAAAAACTGGCAAAAAGGTGAAAGAAGGTTCTGGACAGAAAAATTGGATACATCCTGAAAGTCGTTATCCAGAAGAATGGGCTGAACTGTGGGCATGCCAGAAGACGAACAGTCGTTGTATGGGATACGAAGGTTCGGATTCTCACGTAAATAGATTGGTGCCATTTGACCCATATGCTGCAAGAAATGGGATATTCTGGGGGCATATGTCGTTTACACTACATGGCTATGGAGAAAAAACGCTTGAGCAAAATCTCTATAGATATTTCAAAGATGAGTGGTATTTTAGTAGTGAAACGTGGAATGAATCTTTTATAGATTACTGCATCTATCTTTTTGACAGGGCATTTCGTGAAGGTGGCGTTGTCTCCACGTATTGGGATATAACTTTTCCTATCTTACATGATAATTTGCTCGGTGGACTTGGCTACGAATTGCCTGATGGCAGGATTCAAAAGAGCTATGGCGGATTCAACATTAGACGTTTCTTCCAGAGATTGCACGCTGCCGCTTATGATAATAAACTTTTGCCAGGGTGTAATGGTGTGCATTCAACACACGCTTACGTTACAGTTGCAATGCCATGGGTTGAAGCTGTGCTCGATGGCGAACGCAATTGGAATATAGATTTAAGTGAAAATGACTGGGTGGACTATTATCCAACCAACAGAATGCGCGCCTTTGCCGTTCCTCATAATTGGGGTGTTGGCATTTGCTGGATGGCCAATCTGGATGGAACAAATAAAACAAAGAAAGCACTGGCAAGGCTCGGGCAAGGTGAATATATAAGGTTGCATGATTCATGGATAAATCCTTATGTGGAAACTGCGAAACGTATGCCTGATAGCGTGCTGGAATGGGGAATGAACAACATAGATGTTGAATATATTCCATACTGGCGCAATGAAGCTATTAAGTCAGGCGATGATAAGATCCTTGTTTCTGCATGGAAAATTCCTTCTGAAAAGAGGATTTTGTTTGAGGTGTTTAACTATGGTTATAGAGAAAATAAAGATGTTAATCTTAAACTTAATTTGAAAGAGCTAGGCTTAACAGGAAAAAACCTCATTGTTAGAGATCTCTATAACGCAGGTTGCTCAAATGAGCCAGTGAGCTTTGATGCAAAAAATGCCACAATATCAATTAAGCAACTTCCACGCCATCGCGGCAGATTAGTTGGAATTGCCGAAGTGGATGATGCTGCTTTCAAGAGCCTTTCTGCAAAATTGCCGCAGTGGGCTCAGCAAGAGATTATGGATGAGCTCATAGATTATGGTATGTGCCGCAAAGAGACAATGGTGGTAGAAGCAAACAACGTTAAGTTGATTTCCTGTACCAATGAAAATATCAAGATAAATATGTGGCAATTGCCTGATAGAGTTGTGCTTTTTGTAAGTAACACTTCAGAAAAGCCAATTTCTTCTGTGGAGCTTAAGGCTGACCTGCAAGGACTTGGGATAACCTTCAAAAAATGGCAAACTTTTGTGAGAACAAAACTCTTTGGAGTGACTGATGAGAAGAATAAACGTATGCTTTCTCCGCAACTAAACTATTACGATGGAATAATAACTTTAAACAAATTACCAGCAAAAGACGGCAGGATCATAGGGTTGCGCAGTTATTAGTCCTTATCAAAACCAACAAATTAACTCACAGAAAGGGAACTTATGAGTTCCCTTCTGATTCTATGGATAATCTTTTTCTCATAAGAATCTGGCATAAAACTTTACACAGCGCTGACAGGACATTTTTTGCAAACTAACAACCACCATTGATAACTTTTAAAGTAATCTACAAAACCACAAGACGGTTGCGCTGGTGGAATTCTGGAACAATAGAAGAAAAACTTCACCACAAGAGGACTTGGGAGAAAAACACAGAGGAAGATTTTAAGTTGAAGAAAAGGATAGAATGGTATGCGAAAATTTTTCCAAATTATTTTTTTCTCTTCTCTGTGATCTCTCAAGTTCTCTGTGGTTAAAAATCGTAAGCCAAATTCAATTTAAAAAACTAAAGAAGCCAGAAGACGAAAGGATCCACCACAGAGGGCACAGAGGCCACAGAGAAAACCGCAGAGGAAGGATTAGAATTTAAGCTAAAGCTTAAATTATTGAGATTACTAAACCAAAGTTTTTTTAATCCACTCCGTGCTCTCTGTGGTTTTAAAAAATCGTAAGCCAAATTCAATTTAAAAAACTAAAGAAATGAGATAACTAAAAAAATCACTACAGGGGGGTGAGGGAGTCAAAAGGGGATTAGAAGCGGAAAATGTGTTA
>CAZBHO010000021.1:0-37964 GCA_964491945.1 uncultured Verrucomicrobiota bacterium
AGGATAAAGAGAAAGCTCTTTTTCGGTTATGTCCTTTGCTGCTATAGTGAAATTACGATATCTTGCATAGCAGGATGCTGGCAGCTCAATACAGATGTTTGTCATATGAGTGGCTTTAGATAGCTGGATTTCGCAGATATATTCATTCTTTAGTACTCTTCTTGCAAGCTCTGTGGCTATTGGTGTAATATTCTTTTCGTTTTTTTCCTGGTTAAAATTGTATGCAGCAAAACACAGTGGTTCAGAATAAGTGCGAATAAAGAGATGAGCGCTTTCTATCAGTAGCCAGAGGATGAAGCAGGAGCCAATCATTAGCCATAATTTTAATGAACGTAATTTTTTTCCTGCAAAAGTGATGAATAATGCAGCAGGCACAATAAGTGGCTGTAAATACCTGCCCTGCGGTTGTGTGTCGTATTTAATTGAAGCAGTTATATGCAACACTATCAAAATCACGGCAAAAACGATAAAAGCGCACATTGCCTGTTGTAGGGCTTTATCTTTAGAGAGTGCAATGGCAATCAAAAGATAAACAACAAGAAAAATAGCTATTAACTCAATCGCTTTATATATCCCAGCGGATAACTGCACATTTAGGTAGCCAAATGTTGCAAAAAATGAGTAAAAAGTTTTCTTGAAAAAAGCATTTTTGTGGAGTTCAAAAATAGCAGACAAGTTTAAGTCTCCTGTATCAGAACGTGTTGATATTAATCTTTCAATGCCCAGCGTTTTCATTGCGTTTTCATCTATAAAGAGCGGGAGGGGACTTCCATACAGCATCCAGTTGCGTATATACCAGAACGAAGAAATTAAGATGGCAGCAATTGCACAATATAACACGGCACGTAGAATGGTTTGAAAAGGCATGCTTTTGTTCTGCCATAGATAAATTGCCACAGCCAAAAGCATAGGAAAATAGATAAAGTAGTTATATTTTGCGGAAAACATTAAGCCAACTGCCAGAGCGAAAAGTATGAGATTTTTGTGTGAATCATCTTTAATGAATTTTACGGTGGCGTAAGTCAGTATGGCAGAAAAAGCCAATGAATGAGCATCAGCGTTAATATACGAAAAAACATACAGCACCTGTGGAATGCAGCCAGCGATCAGCGTTGATAAAAACGCTATAAAATTATTTTCTGCAATAGCCAATAATGTTAGAAACAAAAAATTGATAAAAATCAATCCCCATATTAAAGAAACCATTCTTGCACCGTAAAATCCTTCTAATCCAAGCTTTTCGGCCAACCCTGCTGCTCCTGCGTAAATTATGTAGTTAAGGAGGGGAGCACGATTATAGCTGGAAACTGTAAAGCGAAAGCATTCCTTATCATCCACGCCCCATACAGGGAGTCTTTTCTCTTTCAATATGAATTCCACAGTGTATTGATAATGTGTTTTTTCATCTGGTGCATTGTTGTAAGGTGTTAAAAAGAGAGAAAAAAAAACAAAAGAAATCACTATTAGGTTTAGACTAGCAAAATAAAAAATGCCATCTGGCTTACTCATCTTCTTCTTATTTAAACTTTAGGATAGCTTCTATAACTTTATGCTGTTCAGTTTGAGTCATTGAAGTGTAAAAAGGCAAGCGTACCAGTCTTTCACTTATATCTTCTGCAACAGGGAACTCTCCTATCTTGCCCCCAAAAATTTTCCCCATAGGTGAAAGATGCAATGGGATATAATGGAAAACACTTATAATTTTTTGTGCCCGTAAATAGGCTATAAAGCTTTGCCGTTTTTCAGAAGAGGGCATAATGAGATAGAACATATGATATGGCTGTTCGCATCCTTCAGGCACAAAGGGCAGAGCAATCCCATTCTGCAATGCCCAATGTTTGAGGGCCCTGTAATAATTTAGCCATATTTTTTTGCGCCTCTTTTGAATTAAAGAATGCTTTTCTAGCTGAGCAAGAAGTATTGCTGCGCAGATATCTGAAGGGAGATAACTTGAACCTATATCAACCCATGTGTATTTATCGCGTTCGCCTCTAAAAAATTTGCTTCTATCAGTTCCTTTTTCACGAATAATTTCGGCTCTTTCTATAAAGTTATCATCATTTATGAAGAGAGCGCCACCTTCACCGCAGCTAAAATTTTTCGTTTCATGAAAACTCTGAGCTGCCATTACGCCAAAAGTTCCCAGCCACTTGCCCTGATATTTGCCAAAAAGTCCGTGTGCATTATCTTCCAGCATAGGGATTTTATCTCTGTTAGATATGGCAATAATTTTTTCCATAGCGCAACCGACACCTGCATAGTGCACAAGCATAATTGCTTTCGTTTTGTTTGTGATTTTTGCTTCTATAAGATTTTCATCTATATTGAGAGTGTCTCTTCTTATATCAACAAACACGGGCTTTGCGCCACGCATAACGAAGGAATTGACTGTTGAAACAAAGGTAAAAGGTGTGGTGATAATTTCATCGCCAGCTTTTATGTCAAGTAAAATAGCCATCATTTCTAATGCGTGCGTACATGATGTGGTTAATAAAGCCTTTTTAACACCGAATTTTTGTTCAAAAAACAAATGACATTTCTTTGTAAAAATGCCATCTCCTGATATTTGCCCTGATTTTACTGCCTCTTTGATGTATGCCAATTCTTTTCCAACAAACGCTGGTTTGTTGAAAGGAATATATTCTTGTTGTATTTTGTTTAATCTCATAATATAAAGCCACATTCTATACATTGAAAAAAAGATAAGTCTAGTATTAACTTTTATAAATTTGATGGGTAGGCTGCTCAAAAACAAACATATTCCGCTTACAGTGCTTGCCACTATATTGGTAGTGGCTCTTACCTTCTTAACATCACTTGCCATCTTTTATGTGGTAAAAAACTATGAGATATGGGTCAAAGAAAGCGCTGCTGCAACTGTGCTTGAAACAGCAGTGGCTATTTCAAAAGAGTTGGCTAAAGAAGAAGCTCTTATAAAAGGGAGCATTGACCTTAAACAGAGAGAAAATCTGTTAAAAGCAGTTTCATCGCTAAAAGCAGTTTACCCTGCTTTAAGTTATGTTTCCGTATGGGAGAAGGATGCATTGCTCTATAACATTATTCCACAAGGCCAAACTAATGCGGCAAGTAAAGGAGTGAGTTTAGGAAAACTATTGATAGAGAAAAAAAATGTTGTCAAAGGCGCCAACACTATCCCTGTGCTGACTTTCTCTTTTGTGATTCAACAGGATGGAAGTTTGCAAGATCGGAAGGTTGAGATTGCTTTTGAAAAGTATTTTGTAGATGAAAAACTATCTTTTGTGCAAAATACCATAAAAAAATTTTTTTTCACAAGTTTATCTATCTTAATAATCGCTTTCTTAATTATACTCTGTGGGATAATATGGCTAATACGTAGGGAATTGCGTTGGCAGGAAAATATCAAGATGCAAGAACATTCAAACTTTGTATCATCCCTTACAGCAAGTATCCTTCATGATCTAAGGAATCCTATGTCTGCTATGAAACTTGATTCTCAGCTGATTGCAATAGAGCTTTCAAAAGGTGAAAAAGAACACCTCACAAAAGCTGCTAAACTTGCGGCGAGAATAACTTCCACACTTGACAGAATGGAATCACTTTTGAAAGAGTTCCTTCTACTTTCTTCTGATAGTATACTGCCAGAAAAAGTTAGTTTAATAAAATGTATTGAAGAGTGTGTTGATATTTTGAAACCGCAGCTGGAACGGAAACGGTTGAAGATAGAACTAAAATGTTATAGCGAAAATGATGTGTTGATTGAATCGTATCCTGTTTCTTTAAGACGAGCGGTGCTTAATATCTTATCTAATGCGCAGCACTTCTCTCCCGAAAATGGAACCATAAAAATAACGCTGAATAAGAATGATGCAGAAGCCACTATACAAATTGAAGATGAAGGGCCTGGTGTGCCACCAGAAGAACACTCAAAAATTTTTGAACTTTTTTATTCAAGAAGGCCAGGTGGAACCGGCCTTGGATTATCTTTTGCAAAAGTTGCTATAGAGCGATGTGGTGGAACAATCACGTTATTATCTTCTTCTGATAACAAGTTGCGAAAAGGCTCTGTTTTTAATATAAGGTTACCACTAAAGATAAAAGAAGGAAAATATGTTTAAATCAAAAATAATTATTGGTCTTATATTAGGTCTTCTGTTGTTTATTGGATTAGCATTAGTGCTCTTTCGCTTTGTTAGGAATAAAAATATAACCGTAAATATACCTATCCTTATGTATCACGCTGTTACTAAAGAAGGTGAAAATATCTGGTGCGTTCCACTTGATGAGTTTGAAAGGCAAATGGAGTTTTTACACAAAAACAATTATATCACAGTTTTGCCTTCCGATGTGATCGCTTTTTTAAAATGGGGGAGGCCGCTGCCTAAAAAACCTATAATGCTTACATTTGATGATGGATATCTGTTTAATTTAACAATAATTGAACCTGTATTGCAAAAACATGGCTTTAAGGGAGTGATCTATTTAATTACTTCTCTTGTGGATGAGAATGGAGCTAATCGTAAAAAATATAAAGAAGGAGATTGCCTTATATGGAAGGAAGTACTTGAAATGCAGAAGCGTGGGACATTTGTTTTTGGTGGTCATTCCCACGAGCATATCAATCTTGCCACTGCTGCCAATTGCTATGAACAAGTAAAAAAATGCAAAGAAGAGCTTGAAAAGCATCACATCAAGAAGCCTCTTACCTTCTGTTACCCTGGTGGACAGTATAATGAAGAAGTTATTGAAGCGGTGCGAGCTAATGGATTTGTTATGGCAATGGCTTGTAAAGATGAAATAGCTAATATTAAAAAAGATGCTAATCTGTTTGCTCTGCCCAGAGTTTCAATGATGGGAGGTAAACATAGTTTTCAGATAGTTGATGGCTCTCTTACAGAAGGCAAATTGACTTGTAAAATTCTGCATCAGGGGCTCTCTATTCCAATTTCTGCCAGATTATACATTAAGGGATATGAGCCATTATTTCTTCCGCCAATGGATATCCCTGATGGGGTTTTTGAATTAAAATTCAGCTTGCCAGCGAAAGATATTGCTATGGAACAGTTAGAAAAGCTTGAAATCTGGGATAAACATGGATTGTTCCTCTTGAGAACGCTTACGAAATAAAATTTTTTATTTCTTAAGTTTTGCAATCAGATCAGGAATTGCGATTGCCTGGTTAGATGTGGCTGTAATAAATTTGCCCGGATGCCACTCAACGTCGCTTGCAATACCAAGTCCTATTCGGCTGATGTCGTATTTAGCTAATTCAAGTATATATTTTTTTAGGTTAATATCGCATTGTATCTTATCGCCTACCATGGAATTACTTGGTATTTGGATAGATACTTTTTCCTTATATCGCCATTTGCTTCCTTTCTTTACATAAATTGCTAATGCTAGTGGTGGAGGATCATCAGAAATTAGATCAAACACACATTCTATTCTATATGATTTTTCGTCAAAATTAAAAGAGGCAAATCTAATCCATGGCAGAAAACTAAATTGATCTTTATCTGATGTTGAGTTATTTTGTTGAGCTGATTGTTTAGCTCTTATCAAATCGCTATATAGAAAATTTACCATATTCGATATGTTCCAGTGCAGCTCAAGTTCCTTGATATATAATCTAGTATCTTCAGGATATTGAAACTGAATTGAAGGATAGTTTGCGCGCTGCGTTTTAAAATCTATGGAAAAAGTTTGCCATTTACCGCTTTCGCAAAGAATTTCTGTGGTTTGGTTTCGGGTTCCATTAAACTGAATTTTTAATGGCAAATTATTATTTGCGATTGTTGAAAGCAAAATGGAGCCTGTTAACGTATAAACTCCTTTTGCAAGTAACACAGGCAATTGTAAAGAAGCAATTGCGGCATTTGTGTTTGTGCTTTTCTCTATAGGCAACTTTAAGAAACTAATTAGCTTTGGCTCATTATGTTCAAATTCATAGATTCTATAGCCATCATTTTTATTTGCTAAAATTCTTAAGAGGTCAATCCTTGCAAATTGACCAAAATAATAACCACTAATTTTATTCACAAGAATTTCTTCTGATGAGGAATTGATGGCTTGTTCCAGATTTATCTTCATCCGTTCAAATAATTTGTTTTGATAAGAATATGTCTTGTTATTCATAGTAAGCTCAAATTGTATGTTGTATGGCAGGTTGCTAATCGTTTTTTCATCAAGTAAGGTTGCTGGTATCCGCTCTGGCCGCCGATGTTCCAAGCAAATTTCATAAACCTGTTCTGGGAAAAAAGCGATTCTTAAAAAAACAGGAATATAGGAAATATCCTTTTTTGTTTCTGCATATACTGTAATCGGCTGAAAGGGGCTTTTCCCAAAAAAGGATACATCGTTTTTTAATTGCACTATGCCTACATCGTATGGAGCCAGGGTGACGTAATGATATTTGCCAAAACCTTCCACTTTAATAGTGGCATTCCGTTCCATTGTAGTCAAAACAACATATATGTCATCTCCTTCATTGAGGGGACCACCTATCCCTATGGTTTGAGGAGTTTTATCAATAAGTAAGGCTATGGCAGGACCTATTTTTGATGTGTCTTTAAAGAAAGTTACGTTTTTAACAGGCTGCTGGTTTATATTTAAGACTGCGGCAGGTTGTGGGAACTCAAAGTTTAAGAGAATATTCGAATTAAGTTTTTTGCAACCATACAATTCTAAAAGAGGTGAAACAAAGGTCGTAGCTGGCTTGTATGTGAGCAGTGACCATTTTGCTATCAGCGTGGTATTGGTTGCAAAATGTGCATAATTTGCTGCTGCATAACAATACAACTCTGTTGTAAAAGGATTCCTGATGCCACGCCCGCCAATGAAAGGCGCTCTTATGAAGTAATCCATTTGATTTGTAATGGCGATGCTGAAATCGTATTTTTCTATCTTGTCTATTATGTAAGATAATAGGCGATTTTTTAAAGCATGCCGTGCATACTGTTCGGCACCCCATCTTACATTTTTTGGAGCACATAATGAAAGCCACTCATTGGCGAGAGTTCTGGTATCTTTCCATGCGAAAGTTTTAGATATAAGCAAGGCATCTCTTATGCAGATGCTAATTATGAGAGCAACAACTATTGCGGTTGCGCTTTTGCTGAAGATCCCTCTTTCTTGCCAGATTAAAGTTATCGCCATTGCTAGAAAGATAGCCACAAAAGGCAGAATTATTATAACTTCTTGTGAACGTACGAAAGGAGAAAGGAATATCCAATAAGCCATAAAGGCAAGAGGAAAGATTATCAGTATAGAAAAGTATGGTTTAAGATATTTGAATTGCCTATATGTGAATAGTATTAAAAAAACAACAGGAATATTCCACCTGTAAGTAAATTCATAAAATTTCTTTAAATTGTGCAGATAAACGACATACTTTCCCTGTGATAGTGATTCATCAAAGATTGTTATAGTCTCGTGTTGTACTCTCCACTTTTCATAAGAAAGTCCTTCAAAAAACCATCCTGGCCTAATTATTATATCTGGATTAGATGCTATCAGCCCTATTACAAACAAAAATGTTCCAAACAATAGCTGTATAATCCCATTTAAGAATTTCCTGCTAGAATTTTTGAGATAGCCATATTTAAATGTTTCAAATGAGATAATGAATAGGAGTAGAAAGAGAATAAATTTTGTACCTGCTGCGAAACCTGCTGTAAAACACGCTAAATATAAATATCTTTTTGATTTCTTTTTGATTGATAAAAGCATTAAAAATAAAAAAACAGTCAATGTGAACAAAGCGGCTATATCAGTTTCAGCATAGCGATTGTGTTCTATTATTATAGGATGAAAAGCCAGAAAAGCAGTAGCTATTATGGTGGATAGTAATGAATTAGTGTTATGCAAGAGCGCAATAAAGAATACCAGTAAAAGGATAATACCAAGCCACACATTAAACCATCTGCCCAGAATTATGAAATCTGGATTGTAAGCTATTGTAGTATTTTGAGGGTTTAGAAAATTACTCCAATTTTGAGAAAGAGTAAATAAAAGATGTTTTATAGCAATGTATGGCTTTATCAGGATAAAGAACCCATTTGGATAAACTCGTTCGCACCAAGATATTTTGCCTTCTGAATTTTTTATCCATTCGCTAATTTGAATTTCATCAGGATGAAATTTTTCCCATTCTATTCCGTTTGTTCGGATTAAAAATGCGGATAAAAAAAGTAATAGAACAACTAATCCTTTAATATATGCCTTTAAGTTTTGAGATTGAATAGTGCACATATTGTAGAAATGATGCTATTTGCTAGTTTTTGCATCCAAGACCTGTCTAATGGCAGATGCTAACTCATCTTCTTCAAATGGTTTTTGCAGATAGGCGCCAACACCAAGCCGTATAGCTTCTTTGATTCTATCTGTGATTGCAAAGCCACTCATAATTATAGCTTTTTGATTTGGATTTATTGCAAGCATCCTTTTATAAGTTTCCAGCCCGTCAAAACTATCCGCCATAATCATATCTATTAGGGCTATATCTATTTGTAGAATATCTCCTTGTTTGCTGCTTGCCAACATCTCTAATGCCACTTTTCCATTTGGCGCAAGTAATGTTTTATAACCTAAAGACCTTAAATATCGTGCAGCATTACGTCTTTCTTCCTCGTTGTCATCAACGATAAGAATGGTTTCATTCCCTTGTAAGTTATCTTTTGTGGTTGAGACCTCTTTGATAGAGGCAAGATAAGCTTCGCCAGAGATTGGTAGATAGATTCTGATTTCGTTGCTATTTTTGGCTGAGATTACATCAACGAAGCCCTTGTGTTCTTTAATTACGCCATAGACAACGGCCAATCCTAGCCCACTACCAGTAGAATAGTTAAAGTGTTGTCTTACGAAGAATGGTTCAAAAAGCCTACTCACTTCTTCTTCATTCATCGGTTTAGATGTATATTCAGTGGAGATAACAAGGTATTTACCTTTCTCTATTGTTTCAAAATTTCCAAAAGGTTGTAGATGCTCTTCTGTGGACACTCTAATTTTAACTTGACCGGTTTCACCTGCTGCTTCAAAAGCGTGTAGCATCAAATTTATCAACATTTCTTGCAAGTGTTTTTCTGATCCATCAATATCCGGGAGAGTATCTGGCACTTCTTCTTCAAAATTTACCATTAGCATATTATTACGCAATGCCATAAAAGGAGCGGACTTAACGAATTGATTATAGAAGTCTTTAAAATTGAAGTGCGATGCTTGATATGAGCCTATTCTACCAAGCGCAAGCAAGTCATTTACAACATCGATGGCTTTACGAACGGAATTTTTGATTATTTCAAGGTCTTGTTTCATCTTTGAATCGGCTGGCAGCTGTTGAGCAAGGATATCTGGATATTGTAAAATAGGACCAAGTATATTGTTCAAATCCTGCGCAACGCCGCTAGCTAATATACCAAGCGACTCCATCCGTTGCGCTCTTGCAAGCCGCTCACGCAACTCCTGCTGCCTCACAAATGAGCTCATAAGATCCGTAATGTCTCTAATGACTATCACCACGCCAGATATTTTTTCATCTATCCCTCTTATTGCAGAAAAATTCGCTTCAACAGGAATATGTGTTCCTGCTCTTGTGATCAGATGAATTTCCTTATCGTACCGCGCAAATGTTCCTTTCTTCATTATTTCTGCGGTAATATTCTTTAAATTCATAAGATCTTTCCCCTCCAGTAGGATAAGAATATCTGTGAGCTTTTTATTGATACAATCATTTGTTGTGCAACCTATAATTTTTTCAGCCATTGGATTGATAAAGCGGATGGAAAGATCAGCATCTGTGGCAATAACTGCATCACCTATGCACTGTAAAATTGTTTGCAACCACTCATGACTTTCTTTCAGTTTTTGCTCCATCTGATGCTTATAGAGCGCCATCTCAATAGTTGTGCGTAGCTCACGTTCCTCAAATGGTTTTAACAAATAACCAAAAGCTTCGGAAACTTTAGCCCGTCTTATCGTGTCCTCATCTGTGTAGGCCGTTAGATATATTACTGGAATATGCAACCTTCTACGTATTTCATCGGCTGCTTCTATCCCATCTATCTTACCTTTTAGCATTATATCCATCATTACAAGATTTGGCTTCTTTTCTTCAGCCGTATTTATTGCATCTTCACCCGAGTTGACAATTGCACAAACTTCGTAACCAAAGCTTGTAAGACTGTTCTTTATATCGCGGGCAACCAGTGCTTCATCTTCAACTATCATTATCCTAACAGGCATATTTAAGATATTCCTTTATTTTTCACATTCCTGCTCTACTGCTTCAGGAAACATCATAGCAGAACTAAATTCAAGCTGAAATTCTGGCAATAGCGATAAATCGATATGTAAAGTCTCTTTAGCTATCTTTGCGGCATATTCTTTTTCCTTAACTGAAAGTAAGACCATTTTTGCCCCAAGTGCCGATGAGTTTCCTATAAACCTTATGCGAGTGCATGGGATAGGTGGCAAAAGCCCGATACGTCTGGCATTGTTGCGTCTAATAAAATTACCAAAACCACCTGCCAACAAAATCGCATCAAGTTCTTCAAAGGCAACGTTTTCTCTACTTAAAAGCATATTTATGCCGCTCCTTATGGCAGCTGTTGCAAGTTGCAATTCCCTTATATCACGTTGCGTAACTGTAATAGGCTTGCCTGATGCGCTCTCATTCGCAAATGCAAGCACGAATTCTGTTTTGCCATCGTGTCTAACGATCCTCTTTCTTAAATTTTGCTCAAGAGAATCTGGCAATTCATCATCTTCAAGGAATCGCCCTGATGCATCAAGTATGCCTTTATTTAAGAGCGCCGCCACCAAATCTATTAAGGCAGAACCACATATTCCTGATGGACGAGCATTCCCTATCACATTGAATTTCAGATCACCCTCAATAGTAATTTTCTCTATTGCTCCAGAAACAGCGCGCATACCGCTAGAAATTCTTGCTCCTTCAAAAGCAGGACCTGCCGCAACAGATGTGGCAATAAGCTTCCCATTGTTGGCAAGCACAATTTCTCCATTTGTGCCGATATCAACAAGCAGTGTTGGCTTTTTTGCCATATCCAAACGACTGGCAAGAATCCCTGCCACAGTATCCCCTCCAATAAAGCCGCCAATTTGTGGAAAAACATAAACCCTGCCTGAAGGATTTATATCAAGCGAAAGCTCTGCAGCGCGTATGCTTAAGGCATCTGAAAACACAGGAGTGAACGGCAATTCACCTAACGCATAAGGATCAACTCCGCATAGAATTTGTTGCATAGTGGTGTTTCCTGCAAAAACAACTTCGTATATTGTTGCCCTATCAATTCCACTTTTAGCCACCAGCGCATCTATAATTTCATTAACAGCAGAAAGAACCACACGTTGTAATAGTGCTAATCCTCGTTGATCCTCCCGGCATTTTTTTATTCGTGAAATAACATCATCCCCGTAGGAAGTTTGAGGATTGATTTTTGTCTCAATAGCTTTTTCTTCTCCACTAACCAGATCAACGAGAGAGCCTACCAGTGTTGTCGTCCCAATATCAAAAGCAACGCCGTAGCATGCCTTTGAAGTATCGCCCGGCTCAAAATCAAGCAATCTATCATCTGCCAAGACAACTGTTCCCGAAAAGTTTGCCTTTCTTAAATCTACTGCCAGTGTTCTTAATGTATGTAAGCTTATTTGCTTAAAAGAAAGAGGAGCAATTGCCTTTTTGATTCTTTCGATATCCGATGAAGCATCTTCTTGAGTTGGCTGCGGCAACGAGATGAATTTTTTGGTTACCGCTGGACGCACCTCAACATCAGCTCCTTCAGCAGTAGTAAGTATTTTTTGAAGCGTCTCAAAAAGAGACTCGTAAGGAATTTCAATGGTAAGCTCGCTGGTTATCCTATCCTGGCAGGCAAGTCTAAAGCCCTGTTGTATTTCTTCAGGAGAAAATACTGCCTGGCTTGCCTTCCCAGCAGCGCAGTTGCCAGCAATTATTTTTACCTTGCATTTTCCGCATTTGCCAGCCCCTCCACAGGGTGTTTGCAAAATTATTCCTGCTAGTGCCGCCGCTTCGAGTATTATTGTACCTGGCAGCGTATAAACTTGCCTACCAGAAGGTTCAAATATAACTTTTATTTCTGTTCTTTTCACTTTGATTTTCTTGCAGTATTTCTTTTAAAAACGAGGTAAACTCATCGTGCATATCGCTTCGCTTCAATGCAAACATCACATTGGTCTTCACAAAATCAAGCTTGTTGCCTATATCGTATCTTTTCCCATTAAATTTTAGTCCATACATTGCTGTTTGTTTAACCATAAGTCGCATAGCGTCTGTAAGTTGAATTTCATTGTTTTTTCCGGGCACAACTTGAGTAATAAAATCAAATATCTCCGGAGTAAAAATGTATCTACCTGCAATAGCAAGGCTGGATGGTGCCTCTTCTGGGGTAGGTTTTTCTATAAAATCTTCTATGAGATAAAGATTATTGCTTATTTTGTTGCCACCAACAATGCCATATCTGGAAACTTTTGAATGCTCCACTTCCTCAAGGGCAATAACGCTTTCCCTATAGCGTTCAAAAATTGAAATAAGTTGCTTCGTAACAGGTGATTCAGATTCTACAATTGTATCTCCTAATAACAGAGCGAACGGCTCATTGCCGACATGACATCTGGCATGCAAAACAGCATCACCGAGCCCCTTAAGCTCTTTTTGCCAGACGAAATGTATATCCGCCAAACTGGATATTTTCCTTATTTCTTCCAGATCTGCCAGTCTCCCTTTTTCCATAAGCTCTTCTTCAAGTTCAAATGAACGGTCAAAATGCTCTTCTATTGCCCTTTTGCCTTTACCGATTATCATAAGGATATCTTTTATTCCTGCGGACACTGCTTCTTCAACCACGTACTGAATTGTTGGTTTATCAACTATTGGCAACATTTCTTTCGGCTGTGATTTTGATGCTGGCAGGAAACGTGTTCCGAAGCCTGCAGCGGGTATGACAGCTTTTCTTATCATCTAGTTTTCCTCAACGATTATTGGCTTTATGGTTGTAATATTGATTTTTGCAAGTGCTTCTGAAAGTTTTTTGAACATAGCATCATCTGTATATGTTCCAACAATTGCGCCACCAGAGCCTGAAAATTTGGCGCTTGCTCCAGTTGAGCGCGCTAATTCAACCATTTCTATATTGCCCTGACTTATTTTATAAATTTTACGCCGCATATCAAAATTAGCATTGAGGAGTTCTCCTATCGTTGAGCCTTTGCCAGATAGAAGCCTATTTTTCACTTCTTCTGCCAGAGCTGCCCAGAACTTCATTGCATTTACAACTTCTGGTTCACCTCTTTCAAATCTTGCTCGTATATCGTTGTGGAACACTTCTGAACTTTCAGAAAGTTCTGTCCTGTAGGCGATGTATAAGCTTGGTAGATGTTTTGCAGGGATGTTTTCATAATAGCCATAGCCCTGCTTTTCCATAAGTTCTTTGTTGAAATCCATATAGGTCACACCACCGAAAACTTGCGCAACTCTATCCTGTAATCCAGCAGAGATGCCTAGCTCCTTCGTTTCAACCTCAAGGATTATATTTGGCAATATAGGTTTAGGAATGTCAACATTGTAAAATTGCATCAATGCCTTCATTGCTGCTGTAATAATGGCGCTTGACCCTGCCAGTCCAACTTGCGTTGGAATGTTGGTGTTGTATCGCATAGTGAAGTTCTTGTTTTCTAGTTTAAAACCATTCTTCTTACAATAATCAAAGAACCTTTTGATGGTTGCCTTTAAAAGTCGTATGCCACCATAATAACCAAAAAGCTTAACATCTCTTACCAGCTGTTCTATACTTTCAAATCTTGTATGATCCCGTGTGTTGGGAACAATCTCCAGTTCAGGGCTTTCATATAACGTAATTTCAGCCTTAAAATTGCTGAAAACAAAAGAAATAGTTTTGCCAAAATAGCCATCAGAAGGATTCCCTATCAGCCCTGCCCTCGGATAAGCATATGTTTTGATAATCATCTATGCTCCCTTAACATTTTTGATTTCCCAAAAAAACGTCTCCTATACAAACAAAATTTTTAAAAAATTCAAGCATATATATAACTACTTGATGTCAGGCATCATGCGTTTTCTCAAAGACTTATCTTCTTTACTCATATTTTTTTTTAGCTTGCAAGCAAAAGTCTTTTTTTTTATAAAAGCCATCTATATGCGATTAGTGTTAACATTATTTTTAGGAATATGGATGGCGTATAGCTTACTCGGAGGCTATGTGGAAGATGCTCCGGATGGAACAACCGTTATCCATATTAAGCTGCATGATATGCCAGATCCAAGCCGCACTGATACACCTGCTAAAGCCGATACTGCTGTGCTTGATGAGTTTATAAAGAAGTTTCCTTCTATATTTGCCGAAAAGTATCGCGAAAAATATAAAGCTAATCCTGAAAAATATGGCAAACATAACTGGGATAAAGTTGTTATTAAGTTAAGTGGATTTTCTGGAATAACCATTCCTGAACTTTCAATGGATTCAAGGACATTGATGGCTATAGCTGGTGGAGTGGCTCCTGATGTAATTTACGTTAATTTTAGACAATCTGATACTTATATTCAACAAAACTTTCTTTATCCACTTGATAAGCCGGAAGATAATTATTTCCCTTCACTTTCAAAGGAAGACATAGATGTTCTGGTGCATCCTAAAATCTGGCCTGTAATTAAGCGTAAGGGGCCTGATGGCAAAGTGCATATCTGGGCGGTGCCGCAAGGTGGAATTATAGGAAGAGTTGTATTGTATAGGAAAGATTTACTCGATTCTTTTGGTATTCCCTATCCAAAAAATGATTGGACTTGGGATGATTTTATAGAGATATGCAGGAAGGTAACTGATCCAGAAAAAGGAACTTATGGGCTTTTGATGGGAAAAGGGAAACAAGAAAGTTGGTGGTGGGTCACGTTCCTGTGGTCTGCTGGCGGTGATGTGTTGATAGAAGATCCGCCTGGTAGTGATAACTGGAAAGCTGTGTTTAATAGCGAGGCAGGAATTAAGGCACTGGATTTCTATACGAGACTCTGGATTGAAGAATGGTATGATAGGCAGGGAAAGAAGCGCCGAGGATATGTTGTTGGAGCTAATGAGACATATAAATGGAATGTTGGGCAGGTTGCTTTTTATGTGTCGTATATAGATGAAAAATCTATGGCGCATGTAAATCCGGATGTGATCGGGATGGTCCCTGTGCCATTTGGTCCTGGTGGCAATCGTGGTGCAGAATTGAACTCAAGGATGCAGGGGATATTTAATGGAGTAAAAGATCCTGTTATTAGAGATGCGGCATGGGAATATTTGCGTTTCTGTGAGAGTAAAGAAGCTTTAGGAATAAGAGTTAGGGTAATGGTAGAAGGTGGAATGGGGCGCTTTGTTAATCCAAAGTATTTAAGAATGTTTGGTTACGAAGATATCATCAGACTTGCCCCAAAAGGTTGGGAAGAATGCTTACAGATAGCGCTTGATACGGGCAAACCTGAACCTTATGGAAAGAATGCACAATTGGTTTATGACTTTATGACGCCACCATTGGAAAAAGCTCGTCAGCTTGCCTATGATGGGAAATGGGCTGCCACCGAAGAGGAGAGAGCCCCGCTTCTTAAAGAGTTGCTTGATAAGGCAGCAAATGAAGCCAATGAGAAAATGATCGGGATAGTGCCTGGCGATGAAATGTTAGTAAGAAGAGCGGTGGCGAGTGTGGTGCTGCTTTGCATAGCTATTGCATTTAGCCTTGTATTGAGAAAAATTACACAAATCTTTACTCCACCAGATGATACAGTGCTTAAAGTAAAGAAGATTACATGGGGCTTCCGTAAATATGCGTGGGGATATCTTTTGCTTATACCTGCTGTGCTCTCAATACTTCTCTGGAATTATACTCCTTTAGTGCTTGGATCAAAAATGGCTTTTATGGATTATAGGATTATGGGAGATTCAAAATGGATATGGCTTGATAATTTTGCAAATGTTCTATGGGACGTTGAATGGTGGAAAGCCATAAGGAACTCTTTGCGTTATAGCATCCTTGTTATAAGTTTGACATTTTTGCCACCAGTAATCCTGGCTGTCTTGCTGCAGGAGGTGCCACGGGGAAAAATGCTTTTTAGAGTACTCTTTTATTTGCCTGCTGTAATTACGGGACTGGTTGTTATTTATTTGTGGCGATCTTTTTATGATGAGACTGAATATGGCGTCTTAAATGCAGTCTTAATGCATATTCCTGCTATAGGTTTTATCCTGATAGGAGCCTTGTTCTTTATGATACTTTTCTTTTTCACAAGACGATTGCTCCTTCACGAAAAAAGATTCCTTGCCTTATGCTGTTTTATTATAGGAGTTGGTTTGTTCTTATTCTTCTTTAACTTTGCCAAACCAATTCTTACAGCGAAAGGTGTGGTCTGGTATAAGGCGTTGTTTAACACGATAGACGAACCTTTTAGATGGCTTTCAGATCCCAAGACGGCACTTGTCTGCTGTGTTATTCCATCAGTATGGGCGGGGATGGGTCCTGGCTGTCTGCTTTATCTTGCAGCGCTAAAAGGCATATCCGATGATTTTTATGAAGCCGCCGACCTTGATGGTGCAACGTTTATAGATAAAATTTTATTTGTTGTAATTCCTGTCTTAAAACCTTTGCTCATCATCCAGTTCGTAGGTATTTTTATTTCATCGTGGAGCAGTGAAGCCAACATTCTAATAATGACAGGTGGTGGTGCTGATACAGAAGTGGCAGGTCTGCATATCTTTTATAAAGCATATATGTACTTGAAATTTGGTCCAGCAACCGCAATGGCATGGATACTTGGCTTTATGTTGATAGGCTTTACAGTTCATCAATTACGAATACTTTCAAGACTTGAATTTAAAACAACAGGCAGGTAATAACTTATGCCAATAATATCAACGATAGGAAGAAAACACTGGAAGGTTAGATTGCTCTTCCTTGGAATGTACACATTTCTTATTCTTGGCTCTATTTCTATGGTCTATCCTTTTTTGCTCATGATCACAGGCAGCACCTATAGTAGTTGTGATCAGCGCTACTTTAGAGCCACACCTATGTTTATGAAAGATGATAGCTGGTTATACCGAAAATATGTTGAAGGCATTCTTAACGAAGATGTTTTTACACTCAATATGATATACAATAATTCCTATACATTAGTAGAGCAAATAGAAATGCCTTCTAACATTAATGAAAAGATAGTCAATGAGTGGAAAACTTTCATAAAAGAAACACCTCTTCCTTCTTACACATGGCAACTTGGGTTCCTCTATACGCCTTATTCACGCACAATGCCAAAACATCTGCGAGGCATTAAAAAGTATTGGCAAAAAACTATCAGTGAAGATATGGATGTGGTTAATGAAAAACTTGGCACCAGATTTATGAATTGGACTCTTGTCAATATTATCATTTTTGAACCTTTGATGCGGCGCTTTAAACCTTCAGATAGTCCGCTTTATAAGAGCATATCCGACTATGCAGAAACCCTTCCTGTTGAACATAGATATTATTCCTCCGTGGAAGGCTTTTACAAATGGCAATACCTTAGGGCAATGTATCCTTCAATACAGGATTATAACTCTGCTCATGGAACATCTTATGCAAAATTTGAGGATTTAAAGTTGCCAGAAAAATATGACGATATTTCAAATCAAAAAGAAAAAGAAGACTGGGAACGGTTCGTAAGAGAAACGGTGGGAACTTGCTGGTTAAGAATAGAAAGTAATGCTCTCGCCTCTTATCAGAATTTCCTTAAACTAAAATATGATAACAAAATAGCCGATCTTAATAAGTATTATGGCACTTCTTACACATCATTTGATCAAATTCCTCTGATTGATGAACCACCATTGAAAGGCGTTAAGGCAAGTGATTGGGATTTATTTATAAATGGTTGGTATGATCCTGATACCAAAACATTATGCGCAGCCCCAATAGAAAGCATCAGAATCTATAGTACAGAGTTTCTTTTCCGAAAATGGTTGCTTGCTAAATATGGCTCTATTGAAAAAATCAATTCCGCATTAAACACATCTTTTAAAAATATCCTTGATATAACACCTCCTCAAAAAGAAATGCATTACCTCTGGTTTATAAAAAATAAAAACCACATTAAGTGGGAATTTATTAAACGCAACTATATCACTGTTATAGATAATATACTGCTACACGGCAGAGGCGTTGTAAATACGGTTATATATTGCGCTTTAGCCATAATGAGCGCATTGTTAGTAAATCCACTTGCAGCCTACGCCTTAAGTAGATACAAAATGCCATCCGCATATAAGATCCTCCTCTTTCTTATGGCTACTATGGCTTTCCCTCCAATGGTCACTGGCATTCAAAACTTCCTTATGCTTAAAAGACTTGGACTTCTCAACACTTTCGGGGCATTAATCCTGCCAGGCATGGCAAATGGTTATTCTATATTCCTATTAAAAGGATTCTTCGATTCACAACCACGTGAACTTTATGAAAGCGCTTCTCTGGATGGAGCAGGAGAGTGGACAATCTTCTGGCATATAGCAATGAGCCTTTCTAAACCAATACTTGCTGTAATTGCTCTTAATGCCTTCGTCGGCGCATACTCAAACTTTATGTTTGCCTTTATTACATGTCAGGATGAAAAAATGTGGACACTGATGGTCTGGCTATATCAGTTGCGTCAGAGAACAGGACTTGGAGTGATGTATGCTTCTTTAATTATAGCCGCAATACCAACTTTGCTGGTATTCGTATTCTGTCAGAACATAATAATGCGCGGAATTGTTGTGCCGTCAGAAAAATAAATTCCGCGTCGCTCATTTTTTTATGAGACAATTTGTCTCTTTGCGATGTTTAGGCGACAAAAAGTCTCTATTAAAATCAAGCTGTTTGTAATAACTTATGGGATATCAGTGTGTTATGTATGTTTTTAATCTGGCATTTTAAATGCTCTTAATCAACGCCAGAAATACAAAAATAAAGGAAAAAATTCTTATGGACATAAACAAATTTACTCAAAAACTGCAAGAAGCTTTGCAATCTGCAAATGAGCTTGCAATAAAATATGGACATCAAGAAATTGATGTTGAGCATATCTTTGTTGCAATGATTAAACAAGAAAATGGATTGGCAGTAAGAATTTTAGAGAAACTTAATGCCAGTGTTCCTTCACTTTTAGCAAGAGCAGATGAACTTCTTTCACGCAAACCTCGTGTGAGTGGCCCAGGCTATGAACAGGGAAAGATCTATCTAACGGGCACTTTAAATAGGATACTTCTGCATGCAGCCGATGAGGCAAGGAGAATGAAGGATGAGTATGTTTCAATTGAACACGTTTTGCTAGCTTTCTTGCAGGAAGGATATAACACCGCTATTGGCAGGTTATTAAGAGAGCAAGGCATAACAGAAGATAAATTTTTAAAAACACTTTCTGATATTAGAGGCAATCAGCGAGTTACCAGCACAGATCCAGAAGCCACCTACGAAGCTCTAAAAAAATACGGCACAGATTTGGTTGAAATGGCAAAACTTGGTAAGCTTGATCCTGTGATCGGCAGAGATTATGAAATTCGTAGTGTCATAAGAATCCTATCACGCAAAACCAAGAATAATCCTGTGCTTATAGGTGAACCCGGCGTTGGCAAAACTGCCATAGTGGAAGGGCTGGCTCAACGCATAGTTAAAGGCGATGTGCCTGAGGGCTTAAAAGGCAAAACGATTTTTGCACTCGATATGACAGCGCTACTTGCTGGAGCAAAATATAGAGGAGAATTTGAGGAGCGCCTGAAAGCTGTTTTAAATGAAATTAAATCTTCTGAAGGCAAAATCATTTTGTTTATTGATGAACTACATACAATCGTTGGAGCTGGCAGAACCGAAGGTTCAACTGATGCGGGAAATATGCTCAAGCCTATGTTAGCACGTGGCGAATTACATTGCATAGGAGCAACTACCCTTGATGAATATAGGGAGCATATAGAAAAGGATGCTGCCCTTGAGCGTCGTTTCCAACCACTTATCGTTGATGCGCCTTCTGTTGAGGATACAATTTCCATTTTGAGGGGATTGAGAGAACGTTTTGAATTGCATCACGGTGTTCGTATTCAAGATGCCGCACTAGTTGCTGCTGCGGTTTTGTCAAACCGTTACATAAGTGATCGCTTCCTGCCAGATAAAGCAATTGATCTTGTGGATGAAGCCTGTGCTTCAATCAGGACAGAAATTGATTCAATGCCAGCCGAACTGGATGAAATAACCAGAAAAATAATGCGGCTTGAAATAGAAGAAGCGGCTCTCAAAAAAGAAACCGATCCAGCCAGCAAATCTCGTCTGGATAATATACATCAAGAACTTAAAGCCCTAAAATCTGAAGCAGAAGTAATGCGAAGCAGATGGGAAGAAGAAAAAAGCGCCCTTTCTGCCAAACAGGTGTTGCGTGAAAAATTAGAAAAAGCTCGCTTTGAACTGGAGCAGGCACAGATAAAGGGTGATTATGAAAAAGCTGGCGAACTTCAATATGCTATAATTCCTGATATAGAAAAACGAATAAAAGAACTTGATGAAAGCACCCTAAAAAAAGGCAGCGCTTCGATGATAAGAGAAGAAGTCACAGAAGAAGAAATTGCAGAGGTTGTATCACGATGGACCAAAATCCCTCTGAAACGCCTGATGGAAAGCGAAAGAGAAAAGCTTTTGCGACTTGAAGAAGAATTGCATAAGCGTGTGGTAGGACAGGATAATGCTGTTAAAGCTGTGTCTGATGCCGTGCTACGCGCAAGAGCTGGCATAAAAAATCCAACACGTCCCATCGGCTCATTTATGTTTCTTGGTCCTACAGGTGTTGGCAAAACAGAACTTGCCAAAGCGCTTGCTGCCGCATTGTTTGACACAGAAGAAAACATTGTGCGAATTGATATGAGCGAGTATATGGAAAAACATGCTGTTTCAAGAATGCTTGGCTCGCCCCCAGGCTATATTGGTTATGAGGAAGGAGGGCAACTTACTGAAGCAGTTCGGCGTAAACCTTATTGCGTTATACTATTTGATGAAATTGAAAAGGCGCATCCAGATGTTTTCAATGTGCTTTTACAGTTGTTGGATGAAGGCAGACTGACTGATTCTCATGGCAGAACAGTCAATTTTAAAAACACCGTCATAATCATGACTAGCAATCTGGGCTCACACATACTCCTTGAAGCCATAGAAAATTCAAAAACAATTTCAGAAGAAACTACAAAACGTGTATTAGAAATTGTCCGTTCTTCATTCAAACCAGAATTCATTAACAGGTTAGACGAAATTGTTGTATTTAATCCACTTTCTGATGCCGAGATACGCAAAATTGTTGATATCCAGATTGCTGATCTTGAGAAGCGTCTTGCAGAACAGGAACTTAAACTTGTTGTTTCTGATAAGGCAAAAGTGCTTCTTGCGCAGAAAGGTTATGACCCTGCCTTCGGAGCCAGACCTCTAAAAAGAGTCATTCAGCAAGAAATTGAGACTCCTCTTGCAAAAATTCTTATAGCAAATAAAGAGCCCATTGCAAATAAGTCTATAAAGATAGATGTCAAAAAAGGCGAGTTCAATTTCAATATTGAATGATATACCGCAACTTACCTTGGCTAAAAGCGAATATCTTATTGATGACTAATGAGTTAATGCCAAAAAGCTTTTTAATTGTTTATCGTTTTTGTTATAGTTTCATATCCAATACTGCTTTCTAATAAAACGTATTGGTTAAGCCCGTAAATCAAACAAACCAATACCAAAACTATCAATATTTTTCTACACTATTTTATTTAATGATCCTTATTTTAAGAGGAGCAGTACAGTAGTTTAACTCTATTTCTTTAAATTTTTTTTGTCTGGATTTTTTTTTTTTAATGTACTAAAAAGCCACGTTTTAACGCTTAATTAGTCTTGTCATATTTATGATAGTCAAGAAAGCACAACAAGGATTAACGATAAGGGCACTGTTGAGTGCGGTTTTGGCTATATTGCTGACTGCCTTTATAGTGGAATATGTTGAGAGATTTTCTAGTGGCAGTCCAGTTGCTGAAAACTTTCCGCCAAATGCAGCTGTTCTGGCTTTTCTATTCATAATGGGATTAAGTTCTTTTTTATATTTCATCCATAAAGCGTTGCGTTTTACAAAAGCCGAAATGATAATTGTATATGCTGCGGTGGTTTTGGCGGCACCTTTGATGACACAAGGATTGTGGGGGCGCTTTTTTGGGCTATTGGCTGCTGTGCCGTATTCGCAAGATTTTAAGTCTTATGAGAGCCTTCCAAGAATGTTATGGCCACATGGTAAGAATTTGATTAAGGATGGCAAATTTGTTGAAGGTGAAAAGAATGTTAAACATATTGGTGGTGGAACCGTTGATTGGCAGACTATTGATAGATACAAAAAAGGTAAGTGGCTTACTCCAATACTTTCTAATAATGGAAGCTCTACCAACCGCTGTGCAATAGAGTTCTCTATTCCCAGATATAAAAACAATCAACAACAGCTTGTTCCGGGAGAGCGATATCTTTTTTCTATGCTTATCCGCACGGAGGGCTTTACTAAAAATTCTTTGTGTTTTGTTGAGATGGAATCTGATGGGGGCAGCAGGAAAACTGTTCTACTTTCAAATAAAGAAAGTTCGCCAACCTTTGCAAATCCGTGTGGTTTTATGAGAATTGGGGCATCTCCAATAATTATTCCTTCAGACTTAAAGAGCAATCTTATTTTTAGAGTTGGGCTTCAAGGTGATGGTAAGCTTGCAGTGCAGGATATGGAGTTTATGAATGTTGAAGCTATAGAGGGGTTGTATTCAGGGATAAAGCTTGTTGCTGAAAGAGATGTAAAACAGCTTGATGAAAGCGAACGTGGATTTATTGCTGTAAAGCCTGAAAACTTTTTAAGTTTAAAGGGACTTAAATACCTTTTGAAAGGGTTTATTCCATGGTCGCAATGGCTACAACCTTTGTTTGCATGGTCGTTGCTATTTGGTTCACTTTTTATAGGGCTTTTAGCAGTGAATTTGATTATGAGGAAGCAATGGGCAGAGAATGAAAGGCTTTCGTTTCCACAGATCATATTTCCGGCATTTTTGTTGAACGAAGAGCAAACTGCAGCTGGTAAAATTTATTATTCTATTTTCAGAAATAGGTTTATGTGGTTTGGTCTCATTATTACTTTGCCGCTTGTGCTTTTAAAAGGTTTTAATAGCTATAATCCAGAAATACCAGCGCCAGTGCTTTCATTTAATCATCTAGGCAGTCTTGTAACAAATCCTGAACTAAAAGCATTTTTAAAAGATGTATATGTTTCTGGAGCTATAGGCACAGGGCTTTCATTTTCTTTACTTGCCATAGCGCTGCTTATAGATACTTCTGTATTATTTTCGCTCTGGACGATGTTTTTC
The DNA here is from genome assembly GCA_964491945.1 of uncultured Verrucomicrobiota bacterium. Lineage (GTDB taxonomy): Bacteria > Verrucomicrobiota > Kiritimatiellia > JAAZAB01 > JAAZAB01 > CAZBHO01. The sequence goes on from CAZBHO010000021.1 coordinate 23,415, forward strand.
TTGTTTCAGCTTTGGAACCTTTTTGGAAAAATTTTTGGATGGATGAAATTTGCGGGGTACCCATGGACACATCAGCAGCATATGGGTGCATTTCTAGGTTATGCCCTGGTTATTTTATTTATGGCCAGAAAGCACATTGCAGATGTCTTTAGATTGATAATTAAGGGAAAGAGAGTGGTGGGCTGTAACGCTTCGGTAGATGATGTTGACACATATCGCGTAGCATCTCTACTGATTGTTATTGCTTTTGCTGTGCTTGCGTGGTGGGGGAATTGGACAGGGATGGGGTGGAAGACTTCGCTTATATTTTTTGGCTATATGTTTGTGGTGGGGCTGGTTTCGGCTCGCATTCGCATAGAAACAGGCGCTCCATTTGGTTATATTATGCCTTATGTGGGGATGCAGTTTGTTGCAGCAGCTGGGGGCTTTCTGGTTTTTGGCGCAACGGGAATGATGGTTGCAACCATAGCCAGTGGTTTTATGACGACGGCAAATTTTCTTTTATTTTCTGCCACACAGATAGAAATGCTGGAACTTGGGGTGCGTAATAACGTTAAAAAATCTGCAATGTCTTTTGCTCTGCTTTTAGGATTGTTTGGAGCCATTTTTATTGGTGGTTATGTGTTTTTGCAAACTGGGTATGGAGTGGGAGCTGATAATATTCCCTACAAATGGGCATACCAGCAGGTTTTTTATTTCAACAATTTTGTAACAGGAGAAGCCGATGCGGATAGGGCATTTCTGGCAGGCACTCTTAATTCAACTTTAGCAAAACCATTTGATCCAATAGATAACATACATGCTAAAGGTATGTACATAGGAATGGGCATAACGTTTTTGCTCGGTGCGTTGCGTCAAGCTTTTACATGGTTCCCTTTACAACCAATAGGATATGTGCTTGCTCCCAGCTATTTTATGGGAGGGTTCTGGCTCTCTGCTTTTCTGGCGTGGCTTATAAGGGTTGTTGTGTTGCGGTTTGGTGGAACTCACGCAATCAGAAATGCATTGGTGCCATTTGTTATAGGAATGTTTCTTGCCTGTATATTTTCTCTTTTATTTTTCATTTTATTCAGTGTGTATTTACGTGCCATTGGAGTAACGACAGTATACATAGGATTGCCATAACTTATGCAAGATGATAAAAGATTGATAAAAAAAATCATAAGTCAAACTGGTGTGATCTTATTTTTGATTGTGCTCCTACTCCTTATTTTGAAAGGTTTTGTCAGCATAGTAGAGCCAGATGAGTATCGTCACTCCAAAAAAATTATAGCGCAACTCGATGATAGCGCTTTCCTTAATGAGTTTTCTAAAGCGAATTATGAAAGTTGGTTTGAGCAAGTCAAAAAAAGCACACAGGTAAATGGGCCTTATGAGCAAACGAGAAGAGTTGGCTCAAGAGGATTTTATGCTACTGCCGATTTAATAGAAAAAGCGCTAAGGGATGCAGGTTGTGAAGTGTTTTCCCAAGAATTTACTGTTACTGTCCCGCAGGTTTTGCAGTGCAATATATCTTTAGCGAACGGTGAGAAAGCCGAAGATATAGCTATTTATCCAATTGAGCCGTCAGGTTTGCTCACCTTAAGTTTGCCTACAAACGGGATAGAAGGCAAGTTGGTATTTGCTGAAAAGAGCGATTTAACTGCCCTGCAAGGAGAAAAGCCAGAAGAAACTATTGTGGTAACGTATCTAAATGGCAACTTTAATTGGAAGTTATTTGCTTCATTGGGAGTAAAAGCGGTTTTAGTTATAGAAGATATTGAAATGCGGCAACTAAAAACGGCAAAAGATTCTTCGGATCCCTGGTCAATTCTCATTGATAAAGATGATATCAACTATCCACTTTTCCTTGCCAGAGGCAAGATCTCATCCCTGTTCGGAAAGAATATCCGTTTAAGAGGCAATGTTAAGTGGCAAAATGTTTCAGCAAGAAATATCTTTGGTAAACTTAAAGGCAACGGTAAGACGAAAGAGGCTTTGTTGATATCATCTTATTATGACAGTTTTTCTCCTGTGATTGGGCAGGCGCCCGGTGCTGAAGAGGCAATATCGCTTGCAACTATGTTATCTTGTGCTAAAGCATTTTCTCATTATAAGGGCAAATTGAATAGAGATATTATCTTTGTGGCTACTGCCGCTCACGCTGAATATGCAAAAGGTGCACGCTGTATTGTGGATGCTTTGGATACCAATGCTGCAAGCAGAGTTGACAAGATGAATGTCGTGGAGCGGCTTGCAAAAGAAGAGAAGCTCTTAAGTTACGTTAAAACAGCAAAGCAAATCGTTTCTGAAGATAATTTTTGGAATGGACCTGCAGCGGAGGTCAAAAAGATGTTGGCAAGCAAAGATAGCGAATTTCAATTCTGGTTTGGTGGGTGTGTTAAGCAGGTGTTGGGTGAAATCGATTTGAAGGATGCGGAAGAAACGCTTCAGAGACGTCTTGATTATTTGCGGGCAGGAAGTCCAGTGTATAGAGATGGCTTCGATTCGATAAAAGCCACGGATGAAGAACGTCGTGATCCGAAGAACAGTCATCCGTTACTTCTGGCTTATCTTAAGGCACGAGAAAGAGAAAGTATATCAGGCAATATGGTGTCAATTCAACCTCATCTTTTGTGTGCCAAAGAAGAGACGAAACAACTTGCTGTTAGAGAAAAGCTATTGGAATTTTTAGATTATCTTGAAAAACATCATACAAGTAGAGTTAAAGAATTAAAAGATGCTGTCTCTTTGCAAAAATTTATTGGCAGCTACGAGAATAAGATAATATTGAATTTACAATTATATTCTGGCGGAACTCTCAAAAAGAATTCATTGGCGGTTTTGACCGGGATAGAAAAGATAGGTTCAATAATTGAGCCGCAGATTTCGATGCTTGCCGAGCTTTTGGAAGAAAAATCATTACAAAGTAAAGCTGACACAGAAATTATACATTGGAGTTCACTTGATGCCGCTGGTTCTAAAGCTAATCCCTGTATTCACAATTATTCATTGCCATTTGTGGAAAGCAAGTTATGGGCAGGCTTTGGGCATCTTGCTTTTACTATTATAAATGCTTCATTCTTCCCTCAAAAGTTTGCAACGCCTGAGGATGGTTTTGAAGATATAGATTTAACTCTTCCTGAAAAGATGATTTTGCCTATTGGAAAAACATTGTTTGAAATAGCAGGCGGAGCTATCCAACTAAAAACTTTACCTGCAAGTCTGAAAGATAAATTTATTTCAAGATCAGTAAAAGCGCTTGGTAATGCAGGGTCAGGATCGCTAACGCCTTCGCATCCATTTGGGATAAATAGTGTTGCTATAATGCATGCGCAATCAGGCTTTATGGTAATTCGTGGAGTGAAAAAGGCTTTGATAGAGGCGCTTAACCCTTATGGTGAATGTGTTTTTGATAAATTTGTTTCAGAGTGGGGTGGTGTTTCAATAAATGCTATGCGTTTTGATGATAATGGCAATATCATCTATGCTAAAAATCAGGCATCTTCGTTTGCTGCTAGCGGAAAGAAAGTTACTATTCCTATGTTCAGATGCTCACCTGTGGCAATATATTCTTACGATAATCCAGTAACAATGCAATCATTTAAAGGGATTAAGTTTATCACAAAGCAGAGTTTAAGTACTCCAGATGCATTTTTATCTACAGCTTATATTAATTTTCTTAAGCCAGATACCTATTTCTATGTTGTTCTGCAAGATGGTGCTTACGACAACAAGGAGATACTTGCAAATAGGGCATTTATTTTGAACGTAGATCCAGAGACTCCACCTGTTTCACCAACAGAACCTGAAATTTATGGAGCTGGTTATCTTGTGGCTGATACGCCATATGTGGTAAAAGTTTCAGAAAATGCTTCTGCTTCTATGTTGAGAACTAACTTGAAGCGCATCCATTTGCAACAGAAATATCACATGGCAGATAACCTTATGCTGGAGTTCCATAAGAAGGGGATGGAATTTTTGAAGCAGGCTAAGGAAGCGTTTAATAAGAAAGATATTTTAGCGTCTTATCTTGCAGCTTCAAAATCCTTTGCTTATGCTCTAAATAATCATCCTGTTATTCGCAACAAAATTTCACAGGCGATTATAGGAATTTTGTGGTATCTGGCTTTGCTTGTTCCATTTACATTTTTCTTTGAAAAGCTTGTTTTCGGCTTCACAGATATAAGGAAGCAGCTTGTGGCTAACGCAATTATCTTTTTGGTGGTCTTTGCTATTTTAAAATTCTTTCATCCAGCATTTCAGATGGTGCGTTCATCTCTGATGATTTTGCTAGGCTTCGTTATTCTGCTCCTTACTTTAATTGTCATCTTTATGGTAAGTGGCAAATTTGGGCAAAACATCAAGGAGTTACGCGCAAAAGAAGGTTCTATAGAAGGCGCTGATATAAATAGAGCTGGTGTGATAGGCACGGCTTTTATGTTGGGATTGAACAACATGCGTCGTCGTAAAATCAGGACAGCTCTGACGGCAGTAACACTCATTCTCCTTACTTTTGTTATGATATGTTTCACCTCTATCTCTTCTAATCTGGTGGATACGGAAGTTGCTTTGGGAAAATCGCAGTGGAACGGTATAGTTTTTAGAAAAGATTATTTTGTTGGATTGAGGTCTGATGAAATTTCTGCCATCAAAGAAATGTACGGCAGGTTATATCCGATAACAACTCGTTCGTGGCTAATGTATAATCTTGATTACGAAAAGAACAAGACGGTTAATAATGCCGAATTTATAGTGGATAGAGAGGTTAAGATTGGTGATAGTACTGTACAGAAGAGGGTAATCGTTAATGCTTTGCTAAAACTTGAGGCAAATGAACCGCTTTTCACGGCACTTGATAAAGGACTTCTAACCACTAATGGCTGGTTTCCTGCGCCGCCAGGCACAAGAACAGAAGTCCAGCAGTTCATCAAAGCTGGCAAGAAGCAGGAGCCACTTGCCATTTTGCCTGATTCTATCGCTCAGGCGTTGAACATTTCCGTAAATGACGTTAATAGTGGCAATGCTTATATAACGTTACAAAACATTCCATATAGAGTTTTAGGCATAATTGACTCACAGGTCTTGATGCGAACTTTTGACCCCGATGGGCGAAGCATTTTGCCTGTGGATCTTAATACCGTTCAAAATATTGCTCGCACTTCGGAAGGTGCGCTTATTCCAGAAGATGCTCGTCCATTATCGCCATCACAGATTCTGATCGTTAATCAACACCCGCCTTACGGGAATGCTGAAGTTGAAAAAATTATTTCTTTAGCTGTGCTTTTCCCGAAAACTCCATATAAGCTGCCTCTTCAAAATAAAGAGTTTCCAGCACTAGGCTATAAGGAGCAAAGAGAAGTTGTCACAGAGCTACTTGAGCGCACACAGGAAAACGCTTATTACAGCATTGATGGCACATCTTATTATGGAGCCCGTAAGCGCGCAAAAACTACGGAAGGATTGCTTGAGTTAATTATTCCTCTCATCATTGCAAGTCTTACGGTATTTAATACGATGCGTAGCTCGGTTTATGAAAGGCGCGATGAAATATATGTCTATAATGCTGTGGGCATTGCTCCAAATCATGTTTTCTTTATGTTTATGGCAGAAGCTCTCGTTTATGCTGTTGTGGGTGCATTGCTTGGCTATATATTAAGTCAATCGGTAGGAACAATTCTTACTGCACTTGGAATGACAGGAGGGCTTAATATGAATTATAGCTCCATTGAGACAATTTATGCCTCGCTTGCCATAATTGTTGCTGTGCTACTTTCCACAATAATTCCAGCAAGAGATGCCGCCAGGCTTGCCTCACCTGCCGAAGAAAGAAAATGGAAGATTCCTGAACCTGATGGCGATATAATAAAATTTAATCTGCCTTTCACATTCACAGCGAAAGATAGATTGGCGGTTGTTGAATACTTTAGAAGATGGCTTGATGCTAATAGCGAAGGTAGCGATGGCCCATTCTTTTCATCTATGCCAGAAATTCATCTGTTAAAGAAAGAAAAAGGTGAGATTATCCCTTCCATTTCTTCCACAATTTGGCTTAAACCATACGATATGGGTGTTTCACAAAAATTGGAAATTAGTTTGCCTGTGGATAAGGAGATAGGAGAATTTATTGCGCAGGTAAAACTTACAAGGATTAGTGGCAGCCTTTCCTCATGGAAGAGGATTTTAAAGCCTTTTATGGTGGCATTGCGTAAACAATTCTTGAACTGGCGTGCTGCCACGCATTCGGAACGAGCCGAAATGTTTGAAGAGGTAAAAGCTCTTATTAACCGAACATGTAGCAAAGAGGCATAGCAATAATATGGCTGAACAAAAGAGATATAGTGGGGATAAAGAACTGGAGCAATTTCGCTCAATCATAGAAGAGCCTAAAGAGTTCCAGAATGGTTTTACCTGGGTGGCGGTTGCAGGTGCGTTTTTCTGCGGCTTGCTGATGATGCCGGGCACAATTTATTTGAGTCTTATGACAGGTGGCGGGATAGCTGCTTCGTGGGTAACGCTAATAATATTTTCAGAAATCACACGCCGTGCACTAAAAACATTGAGGCGGCAGGAACTTGTGGTGCTCTTAAGCGTTGCCGCAACAATGTCAACAGGTGGCCCTATTGCAGAGTTGATATGGCGGCAATATCTGGTGCGTTCAGAAGCTGTGCGAGATATAGGTTTGCTTGGGAAGTTTCCTTCATGGTATGCTCCACAGCCGATGAGCGAGGCTATTCTTGGCAGAAATCTTCTGCATTCTGATTGGATGATTCCCATAATAATACTTGTTTTTCTTGCGATAGTGGGAACTATCCGCGCCTACACGCTTGGCTATTTCTTTTTCCGCCTTACCTCAGATGTAGAGAAGTTGCCTTTTCCTTTTGCTTCAATAGGAGCGCAAGGAGCAATGGCTCTGGCTGAAGCTGGTGAAAAACATGCCACATGGAAATGGAAAGTTTTTTCTCTTGGCGCTATCATAGGCATAAGTTTTGGTTTATTGATGGTTGGTATCCCTCTAGTAACAGGCGCGTTTCTAACAAAACCTTTAATGCTGATTCCTCTGCCGTGGTATGATGCCACAAAATTAACACAATCAATTTTGCCTGCTACGCCACTGGGCGTGACCATTGATCTTGGGCTTTTCCTTACAGGAATGATTGTGCCATTCTGGGCAGCTATTGGCACTGCTTCAGGCATTATCTTGACAACCATAGCAAACCCCATCCTCTATAAGCTTGGCGTCCTTACACGCTGGCAAAACGGAATGGATACAGTGAATACCACATTCAGCAATTCAATAGATTTCTGGTGGAGCTTTTCAATAGGCGTTACGGTGGCTATTGCTATAATATCTTTTTATCAAACGTTCCGTGATTTGCGCAAGAAACTTAAAGAACTTAAACACCAGAAAAACGATAATGCTGGAATGGAAAATAAAAATCTATGGGCAACACCAAAGGGCAGGGGAGATTTCTCGCTGTGGATAGCTGTTGGACTTTATGTGGGAGCTTCACTTGCGGTGGTGGGAGTTTCTCATCTCTTGGTGCCACGCTTTCCTGTGTATTTTCTATTGCTTTTTACTTTGATTTATACTCCTGTAATGTCTTATATAGATACAAGATTGCAAGGTATATGCGGGCAGCAAGTAACCATTCCACTTGTCAAAGAAGGCATAATCATACTCTCAGGTTATAAAGGAATAGATATCTGGCTTGCTCCAATTCCTGTTGATATTTATGCAGGTCAGGCTGTGGCTTTTAGAACACAGGAACTTACAGGAACTAATTTCTTCTCTTATGTTTATTCCACAGCGCTTACTCTTCCGCTCGGCTTTATATTGAGTTTCATATTCTGGGCTTTTATATGGAAATCTGGCGTTATTCCATCAGACCTTTATCCATTTGCTCAAAAAATGTGGGAGCTTCAGGCTAAAAATGCTGTGCTTTTATACTCATCAACGATGGAAACAGCTGGCGCAAAGCCTCTTTTCTTTCAGGCGCTGCATCCTCCAGTAATTGCTGGCTCCTTTGTTTTTACCATAATAGTATTTGTTCTTATGACGCTCATAAATGCTCCAATAATGACAATCTTTGGTTTCTTAAACGGGATAGGGCAAATGCCACACGGCTTTGTTATGTTGATAATAGGCAACCTTGTTGGTAAATTCTATTTTCAAAAGAGATATGGCTCAACCAGATTTCTGCAAATAGCACCAGTGTTAATTGCTGGTTATGGAACAGGAGTTGGATTAGTTGCTTTGATCGGCGTTGCTTTTAACTTGATTGTAAGTGCCGTTTCCGGTCAACCATTTTAATAAAAGTATTATGGAAAAAGTAGGTGTACAGGTAAGTTTATCTATAAGACAGGCTTGCCAGATAGCTTTGCAAGGTATACGCATAAGGCTCGGTAGGGCTTTAGTTACAATAAGTGGAGTAACACTTGGCATAGCCTTCCTTATGAGTTCAGTTACTTCACAACTTGTTATACAGGCTGTTGCAAAAGAACGGGAAATTAAGCGCAAAGTTGAGCTTATGGAAACCACACTAAAAAATGAGATTGGCGCACTTGAAAATAAGGCAATTGCAGTAGTTATATGTGGCGAGCTATCAAAAATTGAAGAGCAGTTTCTAAAAAAACTTGCGCAAAGAGTTTCAGAAACAAATCTTATAGTTGCAGGCAGCGCTATGTATGCGCAGCAGTCATCTATTGATAAGATATCACAGCCCTTTTCTTGCATTATAATGCTTGGCAATGCAGAAAATGCGTCATCAACCTACAATGTGTTCGCTGAAAAATTGATGCCAGCAGCCACGCTGCTTGATTCTCTAAACAACCGCAATTATGCAAAAACAGCGTTTGAAAATATAAAGAAGGAAATGTTTTTTGCCCAATTAACAGAAGAAGAAAAAAATAAAGCATTGCAGAAAGAAAAAGAAAATAAATTCCGCATTGTTTGGATAGGTGTGATTTCCATTCTTGTGACAATTATAAGCGTTAGTAATGCTTTGCTTATGTCAGTTACGGAGCGTTTTAAAGAGATTGGCACCATGAAATGCCTTGGAGCGCTATCCTCTTTTATCCGTCAACTTTTCTTAATAGAGAGCGCCGTAATTGGGATAACAGGTTCGGTTATAGGCGCATTGCTTGGCGCCATCTTTTCTGTGCTTGTTTTCTCTTTTTCATTCTCTTTTGGCACAATTGTTTTCTCGCTTAACTATATGCTCCTTGTTGCCTATGGCATAGGCGCTATAGTTATAGGAACTTTGTTGTCTATTCTGGCTGCGATATATCCTGCCAACGTGGCTGCAAAGATGATTCCTGCAACTGCTTTGAGGACTAATGTGTGATGAAACAGGAAACGATAACCAGAGAAGATATTGAAAAACTATTCGCTACCGATGAACATAAAAGCGAATATGTTATAAGAGCCGTTGATGTAAAAAAAGTATATAAAATGGGCGATCAGGAAACCTACGCATTGCGAGGCGCAACGCTTGACGTTAGACGTGGCGAATATCTTTCTATTATGGGTCCATCAGGTTCAGGAAAGACAACTCTCTTTAATATGATAGGCGGACTGCAAAAACCAACTTCTGGAAAAGTTTATATAGATCAAGTGGATATAGCGCAACTTGACCCATTTGAACTTGCATGGTTAAGATGCAGAAAAGTTGGATACGTTTTTCAGACTTTTAATTTAATCTACGTTATGAGCTGCATAGAAAACGTTATGCTACCTATGGCGTTTGCTGGTTTAAATAGCGAAGAAGCCCACGAAAAAGCACTCAAAATCCTTGAAATTGTGGGGTTGCAACATAGAGCGCTTCATAAACCTGCGGAAATGTCTGGGGGGCAGCAGCAGCGCGTTGCCATAGCCAGAGCTCTTGCCAACTCCCCTGATATTATTCTTGCTGATGAGCCAACTGCAAACCTTGATCTTAAGACAGGAGAAGAAATTATAGAACTTTTTGCAAGGCTTCGTGATGAACTTGGTGTAACCATCATAAGTGCCACGCACGATCTGAAAATGTTGAAGCGATCAGATAGAATCCTGTGGATTGAGGATGGCAGAATTGCCCGTGTGACTACCCCAGACGAAATGAAAATTAAACTGGAGGAATTGCATTGAGCACAAAAACAATCAATCCAAAGCAGGTGTATTTGCAAGATCCATTATCAGCGATTCCTATGTTGCCAGCAAACGTGGAAAAGAAGAAAGATGATAGGGGGCTGGTTCAGTTGCGAATAGAAATTCCTTTAAAGAAATGGCAAAAAAAGATAGTTGATTTTTTGCGATATGATTATTCAAAAGTTATCGCTCTTGATGAGATGGGAAGCGCCTTCTACGATAGGGTTGATGGGCATGCTTCCTTGCGGCAAATCGCACAAGAGATGGCAACTCTCTTTAATGCCAATATAGCGGAAATGGAAAAAGCTGTTATGAATTTTACGAAAAGTTTGATGGAACGAAGCGCATTGATTCTAAAAATAGAAAAAGAAAATACAATAAGAGAAGCTAGCAAACTATGAGGCAAAACTATTCAAACAAAACAGTAATAGCGGGCGCAGTTGATGTGAAAAGGCGCTATTTTCTTGGTGAGGAAGAAGTATGGGCTTTGCGCGGCATAACTCTTGATATATATGAAGGCGAATACCTTTCAATTATGGGACCTTCTGGTTCGGGCAAATCAACTTTCTTTAATATGATAGGAGCGCTCGATGTGCCAACATCTGGCACAATCCATTTTATGGGTGAGGATTTATTTAAATTATCAGAAGCCAAACAGGCATGGGTTCGTTGCAATAAAATAGGCTATATCTTCCAAACTTATAACTTAATCAATGTTATGACCGCCCTGGAGAATGTCGCTCTGCCCGCTATATTGCAGGGGAATAGTTATGATAAGGCTAATAAGAAAGCTGCCGAAATGCTGGAGCTGGTTGGCTTAAGTCATAGATTGCATCACCTACCTTCGCAACTTTCTGGCGGACAACAGCAGCGTGTTGCCATAGCCAGAGCCCTTGTTAATTCACCTGCTGTTATCCTTGCCGATGAGCCAACAGGCAACCTTGATAAAACTACTGGAGCTGAAATCATTGATCTCTTAAAAAAATTGCAGATCGAAAGAAAAGTCACAATCATTACCGCAACGCATGATCACAAAATGATTGCTGCTTCAGATAGAGTGGTTTGGATAAGGGATGGACTTATAGAGCGCATTGCGTTAAGAGAAGAGCTTTATATTGATACAGGCGCCTTCGATGGCAAAAAAGCATAATACACACCCTATAAGAACATAGTGTAAGAGACATCATTGTTTATCCAAAAATTTCTTTGTTTCACTTATCAATGCTTGCACAATATCATTTTCGTCAATTGTCTTGATATATTTGCCTTTAACAAATAGCGCTGCCTTGCCTTCTCCTCCTGCTATGGCAATATCTGCCATTTTAGCTTCGCCAGGACCATTGACAACGCATCCCATAACAGCAACAACGGGCATCCTTTTTGCCTTATAGATTCTAGCAACTTTTTCAAGTTCTGCTTCAACTTGCTGGCTTATTTCCACAACATTTAACATAGTTCTACCGCAGGTTGGACAAACAATGATTCTTACTCCAGCATCTTTTAATTTAAGACTTTTTAAAATTTCAATGCCCACCTTGACTTCTAGCTCAGGGGAATCTGCCAGAGAAACACGTATGGTATCTCCTATGCCTTCTGTAAGCAACACACCAAGCGCAACGCTTGAATGAATTGTGCCAGCAAAGGCTGTTCCAGCTTCTGTAACGCCAAGATGTAATGGATAATTGCAGCTTTCTGAAAGCAAGCGATAGGCTTGAATCGTTTGTATAACACTGGATGCCTTGACCGAAATTTTTATCTGGTTAAATCCCACATCTTCAAGTAGCTTTACGTTATCCAATGCACTTTCAACCATAGCTTGAGGGGTAACTCCACCATACTTTTCTAATAAATGTTTTTCAAGTGAGCCCGAATTAACACCTATCCTTATCGGCACATTGCGTTCTTGTGCCGCCTTTGCCACAGCCTTAATTTTATCTTTATCACCAATGTTGCCCGGATTTATTCGTAAACCATCTGCACCATTCTCAATGGCAAGCAGAGCAAGTTTATAATCAAAATGAATATCGGCAACAAGCGGGATGCTTATTGCATTTTTCACAGCCCTGATATGTTTTGCCGCAGATTCATCTGGAACAGCAATCCTCACTATATCACAGCCAACATCTTCCACAGAGCGAATTTGTTTAAGTATGGCTTCAACATTATGTGGTGGAGCTTTGACCATAGTTTGCACACTAATAGGAGCATTGCCACCTATCTGTACTTTACCAAGCATTATTGGAATGGTTGCTTTACGCTTTATTTTTAAATCAGCCTCCATATACCTATTGCTCCATAGCCTTTTTTGCATCCAAATACTGCTTCCTAAAGAATAAGCACCATTCCCTAAAAAGCAACGCTTGATCTTTAGGATCTTTTAGCTTATTGATTGTTTGCCACTTCAATGTTTGCCATTCCAATTCGGCTGGCAATTCATAAAGAATCTTAAAGACTATGCTGTTGGGTTGAGCGTTTTCTTTGCTATAACACTCAAAAAAAGCTTCTCTTAACTCCCTGTGTGGCACAATGCACATAGCTTTTATCACCAGCTGAATTGCTTTGAACAAATCTCCAGTCCATTCTGCCATATAAATAAAGTCAGCATTTTTTTCGTAAGGCATAACATCTGCATCCGTCATTTTTGAAAGATATGGCTCACGATACAAATCCTTCCTTATGGGCAACCTGCGGAGTGCAAACTTTTCTGTACCACCTTCTACGCCAGTTTTTGCGTTCCATAAAAAATTGCCCTCTTTGCTCAAAAGAAACTCAACAAATTCTTTTGCTGTTTCAAGATGAGGCGCACCTTTAAGTATGCTTACTGGATCAGCTGAAACAGAGGTGCTCTGTTCTGGAGCAACAAATTTTAAGCGATTAGATTTTTCTCTTACCATGATGAATTCGCTTTCATATCTGCCATAAAAATCTATGCACATGCCTGCTGCGGCATTGCCCTGTGCCACATCAAGCACCACCTGACTTGCAGAATCAGAAAAATATCGCGCATTTGCAGCAATTCTTTTTAGTAGAAATAGGGCGTATTTCCATGCTCTGTTTAACTCTTCCTTTTGTGCGGCATCAAAACTTATGTTCTTCCCTTTAAGATAATCCTGCATTGCTTTTTGAATTATTATCTCAAAAATTTTATTCATTGAACCACTTTTGCTTGGATCAGCCAGAGCTATCGCTTTAAAAAAATTTCTATCCGTAAGGTCAGCCCAACTTTTAGGATAATTGGTTATGTTTAGCTCCTTAATTTTATCTTCATTAAAACATATCCCGAACATACTAAGGCAGCAGCCATACCACAAATCGTTTGTATCACGCAATATTTCACCGCAGAAAGTTTCTGGCAATATCTGCTCATCAAGCCACTGACTATGTTTTGCTTTAATTCCCGCAGGCTGCAGATTGCCAGCCTCTGCCTGCCTTTTGTGATCGTAGCTGCCCCCGCCAAAGAATATGTCTATATTTATCCCAGCTCTTCCTTCTTTCTTTGCTGACTTAAATTCACTATCAAGATATTTTGCAATTTCACTTGTGCCTCCAAGTATCCGCCAGTCAATTTTTACGTTTCGCCTTTTTTTGGCTAAATACCATTTTGAAAACGCTCTTTCAAATTCGTATCGAACTGGCTCATTGTGAGGAGTAACTATAATAAGAGTATCGTATTCTTCGGCTTCAGTATTGCGTAAATTAGATAATCTACCTTTTATCAATATAGGGATCGCAATCAGCAATGCTGCAGCAATAATCAGTAAGTATAGACTAATATTTTTTTTCCAGAAAATTGTTTCCATAAACCTGTTAGCGTTTGCTTATTTTTTCAGCTCTTTTGCAGGGACTCCTATAAATGTCTTATCTGCTGGAACATCTTTTATTACAACAGAGCCAGCTCCGATAATTGAGCCTTCTCCGATTCTGACTTTTTCACGAATTGTTGCGCCTATCCCGATATGGGCTTTATTTTCCACAATAACTCCACCTGCCAGCCTTGCGCCCGGAGCAATATGCGCAAATTCACCTATGGAACAATTATGCTCAATTATGGCACCTGTATTGATTATTGCAAAGCGACCAATCTTTGCTTCTGCGTTAATCACACAGCCTGCAAGCAGCTGCGCTCCATCTTCTATTACCACATATTTTGAGATAATTGCGGAAGGATGAATTATTGTTAAAGGTTTTAGCCCAAAACTTAAAGCAAGTTGTGAAATTCTTATCCTTGCATCAGGCTTGCCAATCGATCCAATTGCCACAACAAAATGTGTTGCTCCTTGTTTGATGGCAGATTCTAGCTTTGAATCATCACCAAAAACTTTAACTCCCATCAATGATGTACCTTCTAACTTCTTATCGTTATCTATGATGCCTATCGGCTTGCAATTGGCAGCAAGCAATATACTTTCAATAACAACTCTGGCATGTCCACCGGCTCCAAA
>CAZBHO010000021.1:37993-43724 GCA_964491945.1 uncultured Verrucomicrobiota bacterium
TTTACTATGCTTTTTCATACTATCATTTCCTCTTTTTGTCTCATCAAAGAGTTATGAAATAAATGAGCGCTTGTTCGCTTTTTCATTTTTTGTTCCGTGCAAATACGATGCTAAATTGCCCAGAATATAAATTAGGGCAATCTGAACATAGCGGATGTAATGAATAGTTGCGGGTTTTTACAATCTTCCTTATTGCTTCAAAAGCTTCGCCATGCCAGATCTCCTTTAAGCTTTGTTTAGCCAAATTGCCAACAACATACTTTGCATCAAAATCTGCGCAGCAAACTGTAGCAGTGCCATCCCATTTTATTATTACCCTATCGAAAGGCTCTGTGCATTTGAATTCTGCATCAGGTTTTTTTGGCAGTTGCTTAAGAATTGCTTTCTGTTTTGTTCCGCCTTTCAGATATTCTATCTTATCAAACAGGCTTATCCCTGATATGGAAAGAGTATCGGCAATATCATGCCAGAAGGCAACGAATTTTGTGAAATCAGATTTTCTTGCATCCTGATCATCTTTTATGATGTGCGCATTAACGTGTATGTGAAGTGGTTTATTCATTTCTTTCGCTAAAGTTTTTGCTAGCTTAACTTTTTCTCTTAACTCAACCAGACTATTGCCTTCCCTGATAATGGCATATTCTTCCTCTGTGAGAGCATTAACGGAAACTCCAAGATAATCTAGCCCTGCTTCAAGTAAAGCTAACATTATATCCTTATTTAGTAATAAGCCATTCGTCTGAAAACTTGCTTTTAACCCGAGCTCATTACATTTTTTTACCATTAAAGGCAAATCTTTGTAAAGAAGAGGCTCACCAAAATTAAACAGCCGTATTTCAGAAGGACCTAGCTCCGTAATATCATCAAGAATTTTATCAAAAAGGCTAATATCCATACTGCCTATCTTACGTGTCATCGTAGAGCGTGGACATATTATGCATTTTAAGTTGCAGGCATTCGTTGGTTCAATGTATACGATTGGTGGAAAAGGTGGCACTTCAAGTAAAGCAGCAATTTGGAGAGCATGCTTGCGTAAAGAGGCAGCGTCTTTCGGGTTATATTTTTCCCCCATCTTACTTTCTAATATCAATAGTAATTTTTGCTACAACTGCGTTTGACTTATTCATAGTTTCATTTGTAACAATCAAATAAATTGGCAAAGCCACAGAGTGTTTATCCTGTGGAAAAACAGAAATTACTGGTATTCTTGCGTGGATATCTGGATTGCGCGGATCAAATAGTCCCATATTAAACCTATATTTGCCCGGAGAGATATTTGTTGGAATAGAAATCTCCGTTCTTACAACACGGTCGCGCACATCGCCACGCTCTTGAAGAGGATGATCGTTTTGAAAAACTTTTTTGCCTTTTTCATCTGTTAAATGAACAAAAGCCATAGGAAGTTTCCCAGTCCAGCCAGCAGGCACATTCCAGAAGTATCGCATCTGATAATCTCTGCCAGCAATAGCATTTGTTAGTGGTTGTTGCAGTCCAAGTAGTTTTATCCCATTGCTAAAATCAGCATAAGGTCTTGTGGATTGCTTTAAAAGATCAGTCAACGTCACAAATGTAAAACCATTGCTGCGTAATTTTTGAATTAGTGGCTTTACACATTGAACTGTTAGTGTCCTATCGTAGTTATGACGGGCATCTCTGCCATCATGTAAAAGGATGATATCGCCCGGAACAACCTGTGTTATTAACCTTTCCACAAGTTCTTCTGAAGGATGCGGATTCCAATCATTCGCATCAGCAGACCAGCCAGCTATAGCCATGCTGTTGGTTCTGCATATTTCTTCCATATCAGGACAATTTATCCCGTACGGCGGCCTAAACCAGCGAGGAGTTATCCCTGTGATATTTTGTATGGCGTTTAGCCCTTTTTCTATATCCTCCCTCGCTTCTTGAGCAGATACCTTGTCATATTGCAAGTGTAGGTAAGAGTGATTGCCTATTTCGTGCCCATCAGCAACTGTGCGACGTGCTATATCAGGATAGTATTCCGCATTGGTGCCTACCAGAAAAAAAGTGGCTTTAACTTGCTCTTCTTTCAGAATATCAAGTATTTGTAAGGTATAACGATCGTTTGGTCCATCATCAAAAGTTAACGCCACTAACTTTTTATTAACTGGCACAAAGAAATATACTTCACCATTTTTAGGTGTCTTGTCAAAACTGACAGGCTTTTTTATGCAGGCACCAAACGTAATGATGAATAAACTTAAAATGGCTAATCTAAAAATGAAGAAGTAATTATTCTCGTTTTTACGCTTATTCATACGGCATTCATAAAAACAGGTTGCGATTTAAATTACAATAAAAAAATTGCATAAATTGTTTAGCAGGTTGTATCAAAAAAAGTTTTACAGGAGGTTTTTGTTGTCTATAAAAAAAGTCTTGCATAATGAATTTATTTTTTGCATTCTTACTGCTGTTTTTTTATCTGGTGGGGTACCGAAGTGGACAACCGGGGCAGACTGTAAATCTGTTGACTATGTCTTCGAAGGTTCGAATCCTTCCCCCACCACTTTGATTGTTTTAAAAAGGAGACATCTCAATGAAAGAATTAACCAGCCGTGATAGAATTTATTTGACGCTGCACCGCAAAGTAAACGAAGTTGATCATGTAGCCTTCCATGAGTATATCTGGCCTGAAACTCTTAAACGCTGGCAGGAAGAGGGACATATTAAAGAAAATGAAGATTTCAAAGACTTTTTTAAGATGGATTTGCGAGGGAGCTGGTGCTTTGACCTTGCTGCCAGAGTAGGTTTTACAGAGATTGTGGAAGAAGATGAAGAAACACAGGTAATTCGCAACGGCAACGGAGCGTTAATGAGATACTGGAAAAATAAATCTGGTACACCTGAACACATTGATTTTCTTGTGAAAGATAGGAGTGGTTGGGAAGAGCACATTAAGCCGTTTCTTACGCCTTCTCGTGAGAGAATAAATTTTGAAAATTATAGACAGACTAAACAAAATGCTGCAGAAAAAAAATTGTTTTTTACATGGAGTGGAGTTAGCGTTTTTGAAGCAATTCATCCCATGTGTGGACACGAGTATTTTCTTATGGGAATGGCTCTTGATCCAGATTGGGTGTTGGATATGACTAAAACTTATACGGACTTGCTAATTGGGTTGTGGGAGATTCTTTTTGCTGAAGAAGGGCTGCCAGATGGGATCTTTTTCCATGAAGATCTGGGGTTTAAAGGAAAGCCATTTATGTCGCCAGCTATGTGTAAAGAGCTTATTATACCGGCTTATAAGCGTCAGATAGATTGGCTCCATGAGCGTGGGTTAAAAGTGATTATGCATTCTTGTGGATTTGTTGAGCCGTTAGTGCCAGGGATGATGGAAGCAGGCATTGATATGTTGCAGGCAATGGAAGTAAAGGCGGGAATGGATGTGGTGCGTTTAAATAAGCTTTATGGCGATAAAATTGGATTTATGGGGAATATTGATATTCGTGAGATAGCATCAAACGATAAGAAGAGGATTGATGCAGAACTTGAGAAAAAGATCGTTCCGCTTATGCAGAGCAAAACGCCATATATTTTATCAAGCGATCATTCTACCCCACCAGATGTGGATTTTGAGACATTCCTGTATTTTCGCGATCGCGCATTAGAATTAGGTAAATACTCTTAAAAAAATAAGAGTATATTTTAAAATTTGTTCTCAAGCTATTCCCTTTTTTCTTACCTATTTATTTCCCACCCCCTCCTTTTGGCATATTCCTTGCAATATATCAAATAGATATAAAAAACAATAAAAATAAAGTTCTACTTATTGAATATCAATAGATTGTATAAGAAAAAAAGAAAATAACTATATAAAGTAGTAAAAATAGCTGATACTTAAAAAGGAATTTTCAAAGGAGATAATTTTATATAAACAAAAGTTGTAGAAAAAGTTGTTAAAACAACAAAAGTTGTATCTCTTTAGATATTTTTTGCCTGACTGGAAAGACAAAATAAATAAAAATAACAAAAAATGATAAAGTATATAAAAATAAGAAAAAATGTAGCAGATTTAACTCATAAAATAAGACTTTTTATGAGAGTTATACTGCTTCTTTTACTTCTAAATGCATATTTCTCTTCTTCCGCAAATCCATATTCATCTTTTGATACAGGCGCTATAAGTTATCAAGGAAGACTCCTTGATAGTTATGGCAAACGAATTAACGGGATGGTTCAAATTATATTCACAATATATGATGAGAATGATAATGCCCTCTGGACAGAAACACACGAAAATGTAGAAGTTAAATATGGTGTCTATTCTGTAATACTTGGTTCATTCAACCCTATTCCAACATCAATCTTTTCTGCACCACAACCTCGCTACCTGGAACTTAAAATCAATGGCGAAACGTTGAAACCTCGCCAACTAATTACAGGTGCTCCTTACGCCCTTGCCGTAAGAGGTACTCCAAAAATTACAGAAACAGACCCTGTCTTTGAAGCATGGCGAGTTGGCACTTATTCCCCAAATATGAGTGAACTATGGTCGGAGTTCGATAAAAAATTAGATAGAGAAACTTTCTTAAAATGGCATAACCAAATTTATATACCTCAATCAAATGCTATTTGGACTGAAATCAATGCAAGGTTAAGACTTGATGGTGGGGTGCTCACCGGTCCAGTGACAGGCAACTTTTACGGCGTGTTTGCAGGTGATGGTGCAGGAATTAGTAATATACAAATCTCTGGTGTGAATCTAACCAATGCTGTGGAACGAACTGGAAGTACAATGTCAGGAGTCCTCACTAATACCGCCTCAATCTATGTCCGAGAACTACGGTTGCTTGATGATGCCAGCATTGGAATAACCAATTGGAGTATGCTCCCTGTTCAACCACCTGTTGTGGAAGTAACCAATTTATTTACAGCCGAAATAGCACAGCTCAATAATGCCACAAATAATTTAAGTGCCAGAACAATTCTTCTTGAAGAAGCCACTAATGATCTGAGCTTGCGTGCCTTTAAATTAGAATCCGCTACTAATGCTCTTGATAGAGCCACTAATATCCTGAATACAAGAGTAACGTCATTAGAATCTGCAAGTAATATATTAAATACACGAGTAGGAAATCTGGAAACAGCCACAAATACACTTAATGTTCGAGCTGGAGCACTTGAGTTAGCGACGAATGAGTTGAACGTTCGAGCCGGAGCGCTTGAGGCAGCAACAAATGCATTGAACACGCGTGCGGGCTTGTTAGAGGAAGCCACCAACGTGTTGAATATACGTGCTGGTAATGTTGAGTTAGCGACGAATGCGCTTAATGTGAGAGCGGGATTATTGGAGCAGGCGACGAATGCGTTGGAAGTGCGTGCAGGATTACTTGAGGCGGCTACAAATGAATTGATGGAGAGGAAGGCGGAGACGAACACGCTGATGGGGGCTGATGGGGTGATATATCGGATAACGAATGCGGTTGATGGTGATGGTAGGGTGATTAAGTTTGATATATCTACGTCTAATGCATATTTTGCAGAGGAGTTTGGTGTTGGGGTGGGATATGCGTACAGGGGGGATTGGGGATTATATTTGAGCAATCGGGTTGAGGCGTTGGTTGTGGCGAGTAATGATGCGTCTGGTAGGATAATAGCGTTGGAGGATGCGACTAATGTGCTAAATATAGCGAGCAATGCGTTGAATGAGAGGGTGGGGTTGCTTGAGGTAGCGAGTAATGTATTGAATGTGCGAGTAGGGGATTTAGAG
>CAZBHO010000022.1:0-16968 GCA_964491945.1 uncultured Verrucomicrobiota bacterium
ATTATGGATCCACCTGCGTTTGGGCGGGGCAAGCGAGGGGAAGTTTGGAAGTTGGAAGATGATCTTTGGCACTTGCTCAAAAATTGCAAAGAGCTATTTTCCAATGAGCCTATATTCTGGCTTATCAATGGTTATGCTTCAAATGTTTCATCTGCAGTATTCTATGATATGCTTAGTTTTCTGATGAAAGGTAAAATTCAATTTGGTGAACTTGCCTTGCCTATTTCTTCAAGTAAAGCTATACTGCCCTGTGGCATTTATTGTAGATGGATTCCTTAATATGGACGATCAGCCAATTATAAAAAACGCTTTTTCAGAGCTGATAGAAATTTTGAATAGCAACAAGGAGCTAACTTGCCAAAAAATAGAGGCAATGTGTCTTGAAGCAAATAGCGAAATAAGGCGGAACGGATTTGCCTTGAAGGCAGCCAGTTTGGTAAAGAATGGCTCTTACATAGAAGCTCTATCTCTCTTACAAAAACAAGCAGCTTCCTCTTTTAAAGTTTTGCCTCCTGAACTTTTTTATCTAATTTATTCTTTAATGGCATATCTTGGGCAAACTGGTGATATACCGCAATTGTTTTTTGATTATGGGATAAATGCCATAAAAGAAAGGCATTATAACCTTGGGCTTGAAGCTCTAGGAACCGCATTTGTAGAAGATGCTGCAACGCAGTTAAAAATGGCTTATGAAACTGAAAAAATTTTAAAAGCCACAGCAGCTTATGAACAAGCAGCAGGAACCATTCCTGAACTTAAATACACAGGCGGTATGCTATGGCACGGCTCTCAAATAAAAGTGGGAATGATAGTGGCGAACATAGTGGATGATGTGGTTGCATATTCAAAACGCATAATGGATTTTGCCCGATACATTGATGGAACAAAATTTAAATTATATGTGTATTCAACTGAAAATATGTGCATGCGATATCATAGATTGCCGCTTCGCTGCTTTTCGCCGCCAAGCCTGCAGGTTGGTGCAAATTATATAAAACAATTACAGGAGCGCGGTATTCCTGTATTTTTTGCTCCAATAGACCAGCCACCATTGCAAGCAGCGCTTCTAACTGCCAGAAAAATAGCTAGCGATGGGATACATATTTTGATTATTCAATCGGGACCTGCTATGCCAATAGATTGGCTTGCCTGCCGTATTTCACCTGTGCCTGTAAAATTCCATATTCACATTGGTGTGCCTATATACCAAAAAAATATAGATGTTGTCTTTTATGATAACGAAGCCAACAGAAAAAGAGAGGCACCTTATTACCAAACTGATATGGGGAAAGTTATGCTTTTGCGGCAGGGCACTGATATAGACCTGCTACTTTCCCAGCAGCCTTTTGATCGCTCTCAATTTGGCATTCCAAAAGATGCCATATTGATAGGTGTTTTGAGCAATCATCTTGATACCAGATTAACCAGTGAATATCTTGAAACTATTGCAAAAGTTATGCAGAAACATCAGAAAGCGTGGTTTGTGCCAATAGGAGGAAAAAACCTGCCACAGAAAGTAGTGGAATTTTTTAGCAAGCTAAACTTAATGGAACGAGTAAAGCACATAACAGTTCAACGCAATGTTGGCAGTGTGCTAAAAATGCTGGATATCTATGCAAATGAATTTCCAATAGGAGGCTCACAGGCAGTGGTGGAGGCTATGGTTTGTGGGCTGCCAGTTGTGGCAATGAAAGCAAAAGAAGCGCATGCTGCAAGTAGTGGTGCAGATTTTGTTGGGGCGCCTTTTGCTATAGAAGAATACTCGCAAAAAAAATACTTTGCTCTGCTAGAAAAGTGGGTGAGTAATTCTGATGAAAGGAAACTGGCAGCAAACACGATGCGCACAAAAGCAATTTCGCAGTATTCCATCCGCGAATATATCTGGACAGTATGTAATATAGGCGAAGAGTTGCTACATAAAAAACTTAAAACTGCTTTCAATTTAGACCAGGAACCAGATATTCCTGCTAAACCACTTTAAAACTATTGACAGAGAAATTGCATAGCAAAAGCAATGTTGTGATTGGATGGTGTTTCAGGAAATAAAAAATTATTGAATAGTTTTTGCATTCGTCAAATTAAACCTTTCAGCTAATCTTTTGAACAAAGGAATTGGAATTGGTTCAAAGAGTTTAAAAACACTTGAATTTACAAAAAAAGATAATATGGTGTAGAGCTTCATTTATTGCTTTAAAAGATAAATAAAAATGCAAGGAAGAGAAAAAATTATAAAACCGACCATTTTGCCATCACTGCTGGCAGGGGACTTTGGCCATATGGCTAAATCAGCTTTAGATGCGCAAAATGCAGGGGCGGATAAGCTTCATTTTGATATTATGGATGGGCATTTTGTAAAAAATCTTACGATGGGACCTGATATGGTGAAAGCCATAAAAAAAGCGGTAAAAATTCCGCTTCATGTGCACCTGATGCTGACAAGGCCAGATTGGCTTTTGGATGCTTTTATTGGTGCGGGTGCTGATACAATACTTATTCATATAGAAAGTCAGTGTGATATTGCAGAGACGCTTGGCAGAATAAAAGAAGCAAATGTGCAATGTGGTCTTGTGTTAAATCCTGAAACACCGGCAGAAAGTGTGTTCCCTTTTTTAAAGGAGGTTGATGAAGTTTTATGTATGACGGTTCATCCGGGCTTTGGCGGGCAAAAACTGATTACACAGGGCATGGAAAATATAAGAGCATTGCACAGAAAGCGCTGTGAAAATAGGGATGTTGGTTTCTGGGATTATTCTATTAGTGTTGATGGCGGAGTAGATAGAAGCACTATCGGGATGGTGGCTGAAGCTGGTGCTGATGCAATTATTGCTGGGACGGCAATTTTTAATGCGCCATCATTTAAGGATGAAATAATTTTCTTCAGGAATGTTGTAAAAGAGAAACTTGGTTATAAAGAATAATGGCAAACGATATCGCTCTCATAAGAAATTTTTGTATTATTGCACATATAGATCACGGAAAATCCACGCTTGCTGATAGAATGCTGCAGCTAACAAAAACTGTGGATGATAGGGAGCTACGGGATCAGTATCTGGATAGTATGGACATTGAGCGTGAACGTGGCATAACCATTAAGAGCCATCCAGTAACAATGTATTATCAGGCAAGAGATGGCAAAACCTACACTTTAAATCTGATTGATACACCAGGACATGTGGATTTTAGTTATGAAGTTTCCCGGAGTATGGCAGCCTGTGAAGGCGCTATATTGCTTGTTGATGCCGCACAATGTGTGGAAGCCCAAACTGTTGCCAACACATATCTTGCGATTGATAACAATCTTGTAATCATCCCCGTAATCAACAAAATAGATTTACCAACTGCCCGCATAGAAGAAACCTTAAAACAACTGGAAGATATTCTGGCTTTTTCAAAAGATGATTGCCTGCTTATAAGCGCTAAAACGGGAATTGGTATTGAAGAATTGATGGAAAAAATTATAGAAAAAGTGCCGCCACCTAAGAGCATATCAGATGATAACTCTCAAAAAACAAGAGCATTGGTTTTTGATTCTAAATATGATTCTTACCGTGGTGTTGTGCCTTATGTGCGGGTTGTGGAAGGCTATTTCACACCGGGTGATAAAATCAAGTTTTTAAGCACATCAGCCACAACAGAGCTTAAAGAAGTTGGCATTTTTACTCCAAATCTTACACCGCAAAAGAAGTTGATGCCGGGTTCTGTTGGTTATCTGGTTGGTACGATTAAAGAACCAAAAGATGTAAAAATAGGCGATACGGTGACTGTGCTTTCAAGACATTCAGATGAGCCATTGCCTGGATTTAAAAACGTGCAGCCTATGGTTTTTAGCGGGCTATATCCAGTAAACACTGCCGATTATGAAAAACTTAAAGCGAGCCTTGAAAAATTAAGTCTTAATGATAGCGCATTTACTTATCAATCAGAAAGTTCTTTGGCTTTGGGCTTTGGTTTTAGATGTGGCTTTCTTGGATTGCTGCATCTTGAAATAGTCACAGAAAGATTACGCCGTGAGTACGAGCTTGATATTATTAGCACTTATCCTGCAGTTGTCTATCATGTGTATCTTAAAAGTGGTGAAAAGCTGGCAATAGATAATCCTGCACATTTGCCTGAAATAACGAAAATAGATCACATTGAAGAGCCTATAATAAAGGCTTATATCGTATGCTTGAATGAACAAATTGGCGATTTAATGAAGTTGATAATGGATAGGCGTGGCACGGTTGACAAAACTGAATCGCTTGATACAACCAGAGTGATGCTCACTTGCACTCTGCCTCTAAACGAAATTCTGGTTGATTTTTATGATGCGTTAAAAAGCTTGAGCAGAGGCTACGCTTCTATGGATTATGAATTTATAGGTTATGTGCCTTCAGACCTTGTAAAGCTGGATATATTGTTAAATGGTGAACTTGTGGATGCATTTTCTTGCCTTATTCATCGCAGTAAGGCTGAGGCACGAGGCAGGCAAATGTGTATTGCTTTAAAAGATGTAATCCCGCCTCATCTTTTCGCTGTGCCTATTCAGGCTGCGATTGGAAAAACCATAATTGCCAGAGAGACCATAAGAGCACTCCGTAAGGATGTTACTGCAAAGTGCTATGGCGGGGATATAACCAGAAAACGAAAACTGCTGGAGCGTCAGAAAGAAGGCAAAAAACGTATGAAGCAGGTTGGCAAAGTGAATGTTCCGCAGGAAGCCTTCATCTCTATTCTTAAAAACGTTGGGAGTACATCATGATTTTTTTTGAGCAAAGAAAGAAAAAAAAGCACTTCTTACAGGTTATTAAAGAAGCAGAGCATATTCGTCTGATGCGCGAAGATATAATCCCTGAAGAAATTTTAATGAGATTGAAAGAGACTATTGCTTTGATGCGAACAGCATTGAAAGAAAAGAATTTTGCTAAGCTTGAAGCTCTTGAAGAGAAGCTCAATGGGCTGCTTCCATCAATAGTGCCAGCAAGGAAACATAGTGTTTTAAGAGAGAATTTAGAAGTGCTAATTGTGGCAATTGCTGTGGCAATGGCATTTAGGGCATATTTTTTCCAGCCATTTAAAATTCCCACATCTTCAATGTATCCAACGCTATATGGGATAACCTATCAACCAAAAACAGAGCCTTCGTTGTTTGATACATTTCCATTAAAAATTGTTAAATGGTTTTTCACCGGGAAGTGGTACAAAGAGGTAAGGGCTAAAGAAAGCGGCATAGCGCGTTTTGGGCTTACAAGAGAAGGCAGAGTAATCGTTATCAATAAAAGCATCCATCCAGCACCTGATGGAATGGATTTGAGAATAAAAGATGGCGATTTTGTATCGCAGGGACAGTTGCTTGCCACAGGTGTGCAGGTGGCAGGAGACCACATCTTTGTTAATAAACTTATCTGGCACTTCCGATTACCGCAGCGTGGTGAAATAATGGTGTTTAAAACAACAGGTATTATTCATCCTGACATCAGGCAAAATGAACATTATGTGAAACGAATGGTGGGAATGCCGGGCGAGACCTTGCAAATAGTTCATCCCTCTATCTATATCAATGGCTCACCATTAGAAGCACAAGGCAGACTTGCCGAAATCCAAAATCAAGCGCCCGGCTATGTTGGCTATGTTCCGATAGGAGATTATTTAATAGCTAAGGGCGGCGTTGTGAAACTTGAATCTGATGAATACTTCGCCTGCGGTGATAACCAACGAAATAGTCTGGACAGCCGCTACTGGGGTCCCGTTAAAAGGCAGAACCTTGTAGGTCCAGCCGCTTTTATTTATTGGCCATTCTCTAAAAGATGGGGATGGACTAAATAAGAAGATTTTGTTAGTTTAAGATAAAAAACAACTTAAACGAAAAAACAATAGAGAGGTGAATATGAGAAGGTCATTGTTCTATTTAACAAGATTAGTGCCTGTTATTATTGTTGTGTTTTTTAGTGCCACCAGCTTAGAATCAGCAAACGTCTCAGGTGCCTGGAGCAGAGATACGCTGCTTGAGCAAATGACTCTTAATAGGTTAAGCATAGGAGCAAACTATGAGCAGATATTACGCCCTATAACCATTAAAGATACTGACCAACATCTTAAACTGGATGCTCGCAGGATTAGCGGGTTCCTTGGTGTAGATATAACAAGATGGTTCACTCTATTTGGCACAGCTGGCGGCATTGAGGCAAAAGAGAAAGAGGAAAGCTCATATGAAAGCCCGGAGTTTGCGTGGTCTGCCGGAGCATACTTGAATCTCTGGCAATACAATCTTAAGGATCCGACTTTCCTTGAAGGGCGATTAACCTTCCGCCTGTTAGGTGAATTTTCTCAAAACCGTTCTTCGGACAAAAAGGAATGGAAATGGGATGAAATTTATGCGGCGTTTCTGGTTGGATATGAGATTTTTACAATTTCACCTGCCACAAAACAGAAATATCCTTATAGCCTGCTTCTTTTTGGTGGACCATCTTTATCCTACCTTGATGGGCACTATGAAAAAGATGGCATAAAGAAAGATTTTGAGGAACAAGAATCTATTGGTGTGCTTGGTGGAGCAGAGTTATTTATATCTCACAACCTTTCGATAGGTGGACACATTCAATACTACGATGATATAACAGCAGGCGCTTCAATTCGTTATCATTTTTAGTTATAAATGAGCGCTTTAACAAAATTTGATAGCATAGCAATTTTAAGTTTAGGGCTGATGGGCAGCTCTCTTGCTATGGCTCTTAAAAGAGGGGGACTTGTGCGGCATATAGCAGGCTATTCTAGGAACGAAGCCACACGCAGTGAAGCTCTTGCGCGTGGACTTGTTGATGAAGTGTTTGATTCTCCTCACAAGGCAGTAAGAGCTGCATCAATAGTGGTTGTCTGCTCACCTGTCAGCATCATTCCAGAGATAATTAAAGAGATAAAAGATAGCATCTCTTTAGATGCAGTAATCACAGATGTTGGAAGCAGTAAAACGAATATAGTTAGGGCTGTTGAAAATATATTTTCCGAAGGAACAGTTCCTTTTGTGGGAAGCCATCCGATAGCAGGCTCCGATCAGCGCGGCATTGCGGCTGCTCGTTCAAATCTTTATAGAAACGCAAACGTAATAATAACGCCCACAGAAAGAACATCAAAAAAGGCGATTCAAATAGTTACTGCGCTCTGGGAAAGCGTTGGGGCAAAAGTTCATACGGCAACTCCTGAAATGCATGATTTTGCTTTATCAAGAACAAGCCATCTGCCTCATCTTATAGCAGCTCTTTTAGTAAACACTGTTGCCAGGGATGGGGCTTCTCGCTTTAGAGATTTTTGTGGAACAGGCTTTGCGGATACAACCCGCATAGCATCAGGCGAGGCTTCCCTGTGGCTTGACATTGTCAAATCCAATGCCGTAAATATCATCGGCGAATTAAAAGCTTTTGATATGCAATTAGAAACTCTGATCAAAGCGTTTGAACAAGAAGATTGGACAAAATGTTTAGCAATGCTTGAATCTGCCTGTAAAAACAGAAGTTTACTCTTACAAAGATGAAACAACAATCATCAAAAATTATTTCAGCTACGGTTTATCCAGCAAATAAACTTGAAGGAACAATTAGTGTGCCCGGAGACAAAAGCATTTCACATAGACTTGCTATGATTGGGGCAATGTCAAAAGGCACATCAATAATCAAAAATTTCCTCAAAAGTGAAGATTGCTGCAATACGGTTAGTGCTTTTGAAGAAATGGGGGTTAAGGTAAAATTTGATGCAAACACACTTTACGTTGAAGGTAGCCGATGGCAAATGCCGCAAAAGCCTTTGTATATGGGAAACTCTGGAACTTCAATGCGGCTTTTAAGTGGACTGCTTGCTGCAAAAAAACACTGGATAACAACGCTTACAGGCGATAGTTCACTTTCCAATCGGCCAATGAAGCGCATTAAAGAGCCGTTGGAACTTATGGGAGCAAAAATTGAACTTTTGGGAAATGATGGCAGACCTCCTATCAAAATCACAGGCTCTAAATTGAATGCAATTAACTATATCTCGCCTGTGGCTTCAGCGCAAGTTAAGTCTTGTGTGTTATTGGCAGCTCTCTTTGCGAATGGAAAAACAACATATACGGAAAAGTTGCCTACACGCGACCACACCGAA
The DNA here is from genome assembly GCA_964491945.1 of uncultured Verrucomicrobiota bacterium. GTDB lineage: Bacteria > Verrucomicrobiota > Kiritimatiellia > JAAZAB01 > JAAZAB01 > CAZBHO01. The sequence goes on from CAZBHO010000022.1 coordinate 8,113, forward strand.
CGCCTGTTTAATAAATTAAATATCCCCATTAAAACAAATGACTTAACTATAGAACTTGATGGCTTTGGTGAAAATGGGCCAGAAATAAGCGGTAGAAGCTGGAAAGTGCCGGGCGATTTTTCATCAGCTGCCTTCTGGATCGTGGCAGCCACAATTTTGAAGAATGCTTCCATTACAATAAGAGATGTCGGATTGAATCAGAAAAGAACAGCTTTGGTTAATGTATTGACCAGAATGAGAGCAAATATAAGCGTAAAGGTGATGGATGATGAAGAAGCTCCTGAAGAAACAGGTGCGATAACCTGTCAGAACTCTAATCTGCTATCTACAGAAGTTGCCGGAATTGAAATTCCAAATCTTATTGATGAAATTCCAATTCTTGCAGTAGCAGGGCTTTTTGCAAATGGCACAATGGTGATAAAGGATGCAGCAGAATTAAGAGTGAAAGAATCTGACCGTATCGCCTGTATGGTAAAGAACATCAAGCTTGCCGGCTTTGATGCCGAAGAATTGCCTGATGGTATGATTATCAAAAGTGGCAAGCGAAATAGATCTACAAAAGTTGTAGAAAGCTTTGGTGATCACAGAATTGCAATGGCTATGGCAATTCTTGCGCTTGCCAGTGATGAGCCGCTGATGATAAATGATGTTGCTTGTGTTGCAACATCCTACCCCGCCTTTTGGGATGATATGAGAAAATTAGGAGGAAAAGTTGAACTCCATTATAGCAATTGATGGACCTTCTGCTTCAGGAAAATCTTCTGTAAGCCGAATGCTGGCTGAAAGACTGGAGTTTACGCATGTGGATTCAGGCTCTTTTTATAGAATTGTCACGTTTGAAGCCATGTCTAGAAATGTCCAACTAACATCCGAAACTGCCGTTTGCGAAATGATGGATAAACTACATATTGATTTTGTAAAAAAAGGTGTGAGTGTTGTAATGATTGTGGATGGAAAGGATAATAGTCAGGAAATACGTTCTATAGCAGTAAGCGAAAAAGTAAGCATAGTTGCTGCAATGCCAGAAGTGCGAAAGAGGATAGTAAATCTTTTAAGACAAATGACAAAATTCGGCTCTCTGGTGATGGAAGGGAGGGATATTGGTACAGTGGTATTTCCCGACACTCCTTTAAAATACTATCTGGATGCCAGCCCTGAAGAACGCGCTAAGAGGCGAGCATATGAACTTCAAAAAGTAAATACTTCAGAACAAAATGCAATACGAAACAACATAGAAGCCAGAGATAGACTTGATTCATCGCGAAAGGTTGCTCCTTTAAAAATTGCGCCTGATGCTGTAATAGTGGATACAACAAATATGAAGCTAGAAGAGGTTGTGGAATACATATTTTTAGACTATAAAAAGAAATTGTACCTATGAATGATCCAATCGAAAAATCATCTCCCATGAATAAGTTTCTAGATCAAGATGCCTCAAGAGTGGTGCCATGGATATATACCTTATCCAGACGAATGGCAAAATACTATCTTTTGCTTTATCATAGATATAGAAGTTTTGGCGCTGAAAATATCCCGAAAGAAGGCGGGTGCTTGCTGGTAAGTAACCATGCCAGTTTTCTTGATCCTATTGCACTTGGTGTGCCAATAAACTTCAGATATGTCCGCTTTATGGCAAGAAAAACTTTGTTTACAAACATTTTTACCAAATGGTGGGCGCAAAGTGTAGGAGTGGTAGAGCTGGATAGAGAAAGAGGTGCAGATTTAAATGCGCTAAAAAGAGCTATTAGAGTTTTGAAAAATGGAGACCTCTTATCAATGTTTCCTGAAGGCACAAGAACACTTAATGGTAATCTTCAACCAGCGAAGGGCGGTCTTGGCTTTTTGGTGCTTAAAGCTGGAGTACCTGTGGTGCCAGCTTATATTGAGGGCACTTTTCAAGCATGGCGAAAAGGCGCAAAGTTTATTAAGCCATATAAAATAACAGTCTATTATGGTAAAGCTATAACGCCAGATGAATTAAAACAAATTGCGAAAACTGGCAAAGAATATGATGAAGTATCAAACTACATTATGCAGGCAATAGCAAATTGCCGATGTTTATACAAAAGAAAAACATAATCTATGCCAGCAAGATGATGAGAGTTTTTTTTTTTTTTTTTCTGCAACCATTTAAATACATAGCCTTAAAGATCTCTTTGCCAGATCCAGTTTTAAAGTGTTTCTGAAAAATAAGTTGCACAGCATCTCCTTGCATGGCATCTTCATATATGTTTACCAGAAAATCTGCCTCAACCAGAATTTGAAAATCTATACCATCTATTTTATTGTAGGAATGATGAGAACCTATTATAAAACAAATTCTATCAAGCACTTTATCATCCAGGTGGAGCCCTGATAGCAGCTCTCTTGCAATGGCTGGTCCTTCTTTTTCCTGATAATAACCACTGGCAGAATTATATTTTCTCTCTGCTTCTTTTATTCCAATATCGTGCAATAAAGCGCATACATCAACTATTAGCGCATCCTGACCAGAAACATTTTCTCTTCTGGCAATGCAGCTGGCAAAGCCATACACTTTTAAGGCATGATTTATTCTACGAACATCCTTGCCAAAGTATTTAATCATTTGCTCTATGCAATTTTCTATCATATTTAATTTCACTATCTTTAACTAGTCAAACAAATCTTAAAACATACTTACGGATTCACAGTCCAATGCAATAGCTATTTTTAGCGTTGTCTGGCAGGCCAATCTGGTAACTCTTCTTCAAATATAGAGCCCCAGAGTAACTCAGCTCTTTTAAGAGCCATAGCTCTGTGAGAGATGCTGTTCTTGATTTCTGATGACATCTCAGCAAATGTTTGCGTAAAACCATCTGGCATAAATATTGGATCATAACCGAAGCCACCTGTACCACGTGGCGAATGAAGGATCTTTCCCTCGCATCTACCTTCTACTATCTGAACTCTGCCTCTTGGGCTTGCCATTGCAATCACACAACAAAACGCCGCTTTACGATTAGTGCTGTTTGCAAGCTCATTAAGAAGTTTTTTATTGTTTTCCTCATCCGTGGCGTTCTCTCCTGCATAACGAGCCGAAAAAACACCAGGCCTTCCGTCCAGAGATTCCACTTCAAGTCCTGAATCATCTGCCAGTGTCCAGCAATGAGTAATTAGCGCAACCGTAACGGCTTTCTTTACGGCATTGCCCTGAAATGATTCGCTATCCTCAGCTATATCAGGAACATTGGGAAAGTTATCCAGAGAAAGCCATTCTATCTTTTTGTTAGTAAAGATGGATTTGATTTCTTCAACTTTATGTTTATTCCTGCTTGCAACCACAAGTTTCATAACTTTAACACTTTTAAAAAGAATCCTCTTCAAGAATGGCTCTTATCTTAAAATGATATAATCCAAAAACAAGCAAAATTTTGTATTCACAAAATACAATCATCTTTACAATAATATATCATATAAGGTTGAAATCCTTATGTACGAAAGGAGTGTTTCTTATGTTTTATTTAAAACTTGCTCTTGCATTAGCTATGTTCTGCCTGGCAAAAGAGAACGAAGCAGGTGTTGTAAAAGTATGGGATAAAACCTATGGGGGTAATGATGCTGATTGTGCATGTGCTACTATACAAGCAAGCGATGGAGGTTCTTTATAGCAGGATATTCATCATCCACTAATAGTGGTGAAAAAACAAGTTATAATCGTGGAGGCTATGATTACTGGATAATTAAGATAGATAAATATGGCAATAAGGTTTGGGATAGAACCTGTGGTGGAGAATCCAATGACTGCGCTTATGCAATTACAGCTACGCCTGATGGTGGCTGTGTTGTGGCAGGATATTCACACTCTCCTGAAAGTTATGATAAAACAAGCTATAATCGCGGTAACAAGGATTATTGGATAGTAAAGTTAGATAAGGATGGTAATAAAGTTTGGGATAAAACTTATGGTGGCAATGCAGCTGATACGTCCTATGCTATAAAGGCCATTTCAAGTGGAGGCTATATAGTCGTTGGTTCCTCCTACTCAACAAATAGTTATGATAAAACGGAAACCGGGCGTGGGATACAAGATTATTGGATAGTAAGACTGGATTCTAATGGAAATAAGGTTTGGGATAAAACTTACGGAGGCAGTTTGAATGATTTTTGCAAAGCAACGGTTGCAGCATCTGATGATGGTGGCTATATCGCAGCCGGTTTTTCATCTTCCACAAATGGATATGATAAAACAGAGAATAGTCGTGGTGGCTTTGATTATTGGATTATAAAGTTTGGAGAGAATGGTTTAATAAGTTTTAGCACTAATAATTATGTTGTAAATGAGGCAGATGGATATTGCAATATAACGCTTACGCGTACAAATGGGATATTTGGCACAGGAACAGTATATTTTAGTACGTTCAATGGCAGTGCTATAGCCGGTGTGGATTATGTTGCAACTAATGGCGTGATTAGCTGGGCAAATGAGGAAACTAGCAAAGTTGTGCGTATAGAGATTATAAATAGACACGGAGTTGTAGGAAATCGCCCATTTGAATTTTTGATAAGTGATGCTAATGGTGTGGGATTGGGCAAGATTAAGTCTGGGGTGGTTAACATAGTTGTTGGCGCTCCTGAAGTTGTAAGTGGCGTTAATGTTAGCAAAGGTGTTTATACTAACAAGATATCAGTGAACTGGAATAACGATCAGAATGCCACTGGTTATGAAGTGTGGCGTGGAGTTTCAGATGAAGTTTCAAGTGCAAGTAAAATTGCTATAGTTGCAGCAAATAGTTATGCAGATTATGAGGTTAATGAAAATATCACATACTACTATTGGATTAGAGCAACCAACATTGTTGGAACAAGTGCTTTTAGTGCAAGCGATTATGGATATAAAGGAGTCAAAGATCCTATTGTTTACATCAACGGTAAGGTCGGCGAGGTTCATGTTGGCACAATGGAACCAGTCACTATTGGAGTGCAAATGATGAATTTAGTGGATTATCTTGGGATTGGAGTTGACTGGTGGTGTGTTGCCTATTCGCGCGGAATGGGTAAGTGATATTATTTAAATTCAGATTTTTATTGGATAGAGTTTAATGGCAACTTATCAGAATGTGGCACTGCGTATCAGGGAGCCTTGATGAACACGCCCATTGTAGCGATCTTAAGTGGTTACACACTGCCAGTAGGCATATACGATGTATGGTTTGGTGTTGATTATCCAATGGATGGAGTGCTGGATGTTAATAACCCATATATTATGTATAATCACGGCGTGATTATTGTTGAATGAATCCTGCCACATAATTCTATAAAATACCTCATCTCTGCTGTGCCAAAAAGTTCTTGCCAAAATGTGGCAATTTAATGTAGTATACATTAGCAGAAGTTCTTGTTTTGTTTTTTTGAGTTTTTATTTTTAGGAGTATTGAAAATGGAGCTTATAAAAGCAAAAGATATAATGATAAAAGATGTGGCAGTAATATCGGATGGGGAGCCTTTAATAAAGGCTATTCGGCTTATGCTGGAAAAATCCGTAAGTGGACTGCCTGTAGTGAACGCCCAAAATGAGCTTATTGGGATGGTGACCGAACATGATGTTATGAATTTTGCCTTTAGCGGCACAGCTTCTGAAGCCACAGTGGCAGATGCTATGACGAAAGATGTAATAGCATTTTCGCCAGAAGATGATATAAAAAAAATTGCCGATGCTTTTCTGCGCAAACGCATCAGACGCATTCCGATTGTGGAAGGTAAGAAAATTGTAGGTATAGTGAGTCGTAGAGAAATTTTACGCGAAATAGCACGCTGGTATAGCTAGAAAGGCAGGTAAGAATAGCCACAATGAAGAAACAAAAACTTTATGTCATTCCTTTTCAGGATTTTAATTTATGGGTTGAAAAAATCATTGAAAAAAACAATGTAATAGGTGTTCAAGAAAAAGAAGGCAAATTCATCTATGCTCCACTAAAAGAAGCAAAAAAATTGAGACTGGATTTTGATGTTACTGCAATCCCCCCAAAAGCATTCATATTGCCACCAAATGAGCCATTTCTGAACTGGAATAAGGATGCAGGCTATAAAGAGGTTCTTCCAAAAGAAAATATCGTTGTCTTTGGAGTTCATCCTTATGATGTTGTTGCAATAAGGCAACTTGACGCATTGTTTGCTGAAGACCCTTTTGATCCCTATTTCAAGGCAAGGCGCGATGCCATCACTATCGTTGCTTGCGATATTCAAAAGCCATCTGAAAACACCTTTGTCTCCTGTATGGGAACAGCCGTTGTAAAGGATGGGTTTGATTTGCTCATAACAAAAATAGGAGAAGGCTATCTGGTTGAGGCAAAGACATCAAAAGGCGAAAAACTTTTAGCTCTTTATGAAAATGCAAAAGAGGCTTCTGCCGAACATATTGAACAACGTAATAGAATATGGGAAGAAAACCAGAGCCGTTTTGCAAAACACAAACTGAATTGTAAGCCAGAAGATCTTCCAAAAATTTTCGCTGATAAAAGTGTGGAAACTCATTCCGTCTGGGAAGAAAAAGCAAAACTTTGTTTTTCCTGCGGTTCCTGTAATTTGGTTTGCCCAACCTGTTATTGCTTTGATGTTATGGATGACTTCAGCTTGAATATGAAGGATATAACCCGGAAGCGCACATGGGATGGTTGCCTCTTGAAAGCATTTGCTTTGGTTGCTGGTGGACATAACTTCAGAAAAACACGGATGGAAAGGTATCGCCACAGATATTATAGAAAAGCTTCCTATGTTCCTGCTAAACTTGGTGGTGAGATAGCCTGCGTTGGTTGTGGCAGATGCATTTCAGCTTGCGTTGCAAAAATAGCCAATCCTGTTGAGATCTTTAATCGTGTTGCGGAGAAACAAAATGAAAGAAAAGAAAGCTAACCCTTATTTACCCCAAGAAGCAATTATAAAAAAAGTGGTACCACTTACCGGGCTTGAAACCCTATTTGAGCTGGAGCTACGTTCAAAAAAATCTCTGGCACATATGCCGGGGCAATTTGTGCAAATATCTATCCCGGGCTATGGTGAAGCGCCAATTTCCGTTTCATCTTCACCTACCCGGAACGGCACCTTTGAGCTTGTGGTAAGACGTGTGGGAGATCTAACCACAGCTTTCCATAAATGCAAAGCAGATGATGTTATTGGCATTCGAGGACCATTTGGCACGCATTTTCCCGTGGATTCTACTCTTAAAGGGAAAGATATCCTCTTTGTATGCGGAGGGATAGGTTTTGTGCCTGTGCGTGGAGCAATACAGTATGTGCTGGATAATAGGAAAGATTACGGCAAAATAACAATTTTATATGGGACAAAATCGCCAGCTGACAGGCTCTTCATAGAAGAAGCAAAAGAATGGGGAAAGATGCCAAATGTTAAGTTTATGGAGACTGTGGATAAAGCGGATGAAAAATGGAAGGGCAACGTTGGTGTTATCACAAACTTATTTCATTCACTAAAAGTTGATGCAGAAAAAACAGTTGCAGTGATATGCGGCCCACCAATTATGTATAAATTTGTGATTATAGAGCTGCACCGGTTAAATATTCAGGATGATGCCATTTATATTTCTCTAGAGCGTCGTATGAAATGCGGCATAGGCAAATGTGGGCATTGCCAGATAGATGGAAAATACTGCTGTAAAGAAGGACCTGTTTTTAAGTATAGCGATGTTGCACAATTAAGGGAGACACTAGCATGAGCGGAACTAAACCTAAAGTTGCCATTTTTGATTTTGCCTGTTGCGAAGGTTGCCAGTTGCAGATAGTTAATCTTGAAGAGAAACTCATCGATTTGATTGAGTTAATTACTCCTGTTGAATGGCGTGAAGCGATGAGCGAAAAGAGCGAAAATTATGATATTGCTATCATTGAAGGCTCCATTACGCGAGAAGAAGATGCTGAGCGCTTGAAAGTAATAAGAGAAAAGGCAAAATTGCTTGTTGCACTTGGAGCCTGCGCCACAATTGGCGGAGTTAATAAAATAAAGAATACAATGCCGCTGGATGATGTAAAGCGCCGTGTTTATGGATATAATGCCAACGATCCTCATCTGAACACTATGCCCACAAAAGCGGTTGGTGAGATTGTTAAGGTTGATGCCGTGATACACGGCTGCCCAATTGAGCATGAAGATTTTTTGCGTGTAATAAAAGCGCTCCTTGCAGGCAAAGCTGTGCCACTTTTCACCTATCCTGTTTGTGTGGAATGCAAAAAGGCTGGCTACATTTGCCGCTATGAGAAAAAAGAAATATGTTTGGGACCCATCACCAGAGCTGGCTGCGGAGCAAGATGCCCTTCAGCTTCCAGCTGGTGTTTTGGATGCAGAGGTCCTGTAGATGAGCCAAATATTAATGCAGCATTTGATGTTATGCAACATTACGGAAAAACTATTGAGGATTTAAAAAACAGACTCGTTTTGTTCGGTGTTGAAACGGAGGTTACAAAGAATGCATAAGGATTTTGAAGTTAAAGTTCACCACGTTACCCGCGTTGAAGGACACGGCAACATCCACTTAAAAACCAAAAATGGTAAAGTTGCCGAAATTCAGTGGCAGGTGCCAGAGGCTCCTCGCTTTTTTGAAGCAATGGTGGTTGGTAGACCGTATGAAGATATTCAAACAATCGTTTCCAGAATTTGCGGAATATGTTCAGTTACACATTCATTCTCTGCTCTTAAAGCTATTGAAGCAGCAATGGATATAAAAGTTTCAAGACAAACCGAATTGCTGCGGACTCTTTTGCTTTATGGTGAACATGTGGAAAGCCATATACTCCACATAGGCTATCTTGTTGCCCCAGATTTGCTCGGTGCTCAATCCGTTGTCCCTTTAATCTCAACTCATACAGACCTTGTAAAAAAAATCATAGC
>CAZBHO010000022.1:16984-25626 GCA_964491945.1 uncultured Verrucomicrobiota bacterium
CGGCAATGATTGGATGGAGCTTATCGGTGGCAGAAGAACACATCCTGTCACTGTTCGCCCTGGCGGTTTCAGCGCCGTCCCAGAGCCTTCTGAACTTAAGGGGCTTGCAGAACGGATTCGTAATCTAATGCCAGATCTTTTTGCGCTTGTTGATGCGCTTGCCAGCCTTGCTGATAAACTGCCTGATTTCAAGAGAGAAACCGAATATGTGGCGCTGGTGCAGCCCGGTCAATATGCATTTTATGATGGTGATATTGGAAGCAGCGATGTAAAAGAAAAAGTGTCAGCCTCCGAATTTGAACGTGTGGCAAACGAATATGTTTCCCCACAATCCACCGCAAAATGGGCAAAGTGGCATAGAGAATCCTATATGGTCGGCGCACTCGCCAGATTTAATCTAAATGCAGATTACCTTTTAAGTTCCGCAAAAGAGGCTGCAAAAAAGTTGGGACTAAAAAAAGGATGTTGCAACACATTCTATAACACTGTGGCTCAAGCGGTGGAAGTTGCTCAGGTAATGGAAGAGAGCTTAATTATGATAGATGAGTTGCTTACTTCAGGTCTGCGTGAAGAAAAGAATGAGTTTGTTGTTAAAGAAGGCAATGGCGCAGGCGCTGTTGAGGCACCTCGTGGTGTGCTATTCCATCGCTATGTATTTGATAAGAATGGAATTTGTGTGCGAGCAAACCTATGCATTCCAACAAGCCAGAACCACGCAAATATCCAGAAAGATATGGAAGCACTTGCTCCTTCATTGGTGGATAAGCAACCAGAAGAAGCAAAGCTTTTATTGGAAATGCTGGTCAGAGCATACGATCCTTGTATCTCTTGCTCAACCCATTAGACTGTTTTTATGAGCTGACGAAATAAAAAAGAGGGGAAAATATGGAACAGAACGAACAGAATAGAAAATCAATTCTGATCGTGGAAAACGATCAAATTATTGCCAGCGATTTAAAACTGCGACTGGAAAAGATGGGCTACAATATCGCCGGAACAGTGGTTTCTCCAAAAGAAGCTACCGCTATCCTGCACTCGCAAAAGGTAGATCTGGTGCTAATGGATATATACCTTCAAGCGCAAATGGATGGAATAAAGCTTGCCGAAGAAATAGGACAAAAATTTGCTATGCCAGTAGTTTATCTCACCGCTTATTCAGATAGTCAAACGGTGGCAGCGGCAAAAAAAACCAATCCAGCCGCTTTCTTGTTGAAGCCATATACAGACCAGGAGCTTAGAGTCACCATTGAGCTTGCCTTGCATAAATATAAAATAGAGCTTGAACTTAAAGAAGAAAAAAGGAAGGCAGAAGCCTTCAAAACACAATTGGAAGAAGTGCTAAAATTAACAGGCACTCATATATATATTGTGGATGAAAACCGTAACCTGTTATATGTGGATTCAGAGTGGTGCAAGAAGTATGGGGATTATGAAGGAAAGAAATGCTGTGACTATTTTAAATGTAAGCAAGGTAAATGGTGTAACCCAATACAAGCACTTCACGAAGGTAGGTCGCAGGACTATGAAACCACTGTTGAGACAGAGCAAGATAGAATTTTTAGGGGAATAACAATTCCTTATAAGGATCATACTGAAAAGCGTGTTGCTGTGCAGTTTCTAACCGATATAACTCAACAAAAAGCTCAAGAAGCCGAAAAAGAGAAAATGGAAAAGACTTTGAGAGAACTACAGAAACTTGAAACACTTGGTGTTCTGGCAGGTGGAGTTGCACACGATTTCAACAATCTCCTTATGCGGATACAAGGTAACACCGAACTTGCCTTAATGCACCTTTCCCCTGAACAGCTCAATGTAAAAGATTTTTTAAGCGATATTGTTGCCGCCTGTCAGCAGGCTTCTGCCATAACCGAACAGCTGCTCGCGTATGCAGGCAAAGGCGTCTATCTGGTGGAAGGAATAAACCTATCAGAAGTGGTGCGTGAAATTGTGCCACTTGTTGCCACAGCTGCCGGGCATAGAACCAAGCTGGATTTAAAATTAGCAGATGGGCTTCCTTTAATACTGGCAGATATTATTCAGATAAGACAGTTGTGTATGAATTTGCTATTAAACGCCATAGAAGCAATAGAAGAAACTTCTGGCATAGTTATTATAGAAACAGCGCAAATATTATGTGATAAAACTTACAAGCCATCGCCATTTGCCTCACCAGATTTTAAGCCGGGCACTTACTGCATGCTCAAAATAAGCGACACAGGAAAAGGAATAGCGCCAGATATTCTGCCGCGTATTTTTGATCCATTTTTTTCCACTAAAAGCGCGGGCAGAGGACTTGGCCTTTCCGCCGTGATGGGTATTGTTCGCAGTCATAAAGGTGATCTCAAAATCCAAAGCACTCCTAATAAAGGCACGATAGTAGAAGTTTTATTGCCAGCAGCAGGATAATTTGCTATAAATCAAGGCGCTATGTCTGATAATAATTTGGCAATTCAAATAATAAATCTGGAAGTTGAGTTTAAAATAGGAAAAAGCACATTAAAAGCATTGCAAGGATTAAACCTTTCCGTAAAGAAGGGGACCATCTTCGGTTTTCTTGGACCTAACGGAGCGGGCAAAACAACAACCATAAACGTTTTGCTTGGCTTTGTTCTACCGAGCGCTGGAACAGCAAAGATTTTTGATCAGGATGTGCGTTTTGCCATAGCCCGAAGGAAAATAGGATATATGTCAGAACATCCTGATACCTATCGTTTCTTAACAGGTTACGAGGCTGTTTATTTTGCAGGGAGAATGTTTGATATTCCAAAAAAAACCGTTAAAGAGCGCGCCAACTTTTTGCTTGAAAAAGTGGGATTGAAAGATGCCGCAAAAAGAAGAGTGGCAACTTATTCAAGAGGAATGCTGCAACGACTGGGGCTTGCTCAAGCACTTATTAACGACCCAGAGCTTCTAATACTTGATGAGCCAACCAGTGGCTTTGATCCACTAGGCAGAATTGCTATCCGTAAGATACTCTCTGAATTGCGTGAAGCGGGCAAAACTATATTCTTTTCTTCTCACGAACTTTCTGAAGTTGAAAAGATATGTGATACTATCGGCATAATTTCACAGGGCAGGCTTATCGCCACAGGCACAGTGGATGAATTAACTAAAGGAGCAAGCAATCTGGAAGAATTTTTTGTGAAACTTCTATTATGAGCCGCATTTTTATAATAGCATATATATCGCTTCTTGAAATGGTTCGCAGGAAAGATGCGTATGTTCTCTTGATACTTATTCTTGCTATGCTCATAGCTTTAAGTTCGTTAAATATATTCGGACTTGGTGGGCTTGTGGTTTACGTGAAGGAAATTGGCTTGCTTGCAATATGGATCGTTTCATGGTTCCTTACGGCTGTTACTGCTGCAAGGCAGATCCCTGAAGAAGAACGAAACAAAACTATTTTTCCACTTCTTGCTAAACCTGTTACACGGATTGAATTTGTACTTGGCAAATGGTTTGGCGCAGTGTTTGCCTCTTTGTTTGCCACGATTTTGTTTTATATAGTGCTATTCCTTTTTGTGTTTTTTAAAGGTTCTGCATTTTCTTTCTTGCCCACACTTCAGGCAATCATTCTGCACTTTTGGTTTCTCGGGCTAATAAGCGCGCTTGCTATTTTATTTTCAACAAAGCTTAATGCTGATGCTGCCATTACGCTTACGATGATTGTATCTGGCGCAGCTTATACGCTTTTACCACGTGTGCCTGATCTGCTATTTACTGCTGATGGCTTGCAGTATGACGGGCTCTTAGTGCTCTTTTATCTCTTGCCGCATTTTGAGCTGTTTGATTTTCGACGCAGAATGGTTTATGATTCAGAACCTATTAGCTGGCTAAACTGGCTTGGCATACAAGGCTATGCGATGATTTTTATTGTACTCTTTTTGCTACTGGCATGGATGGTGTATAAAAACAAGCGGTTTTCAAGAGGAAGCATTTTGTAAAAGCATTTGATTGTTTTTTATGCAAAATTATATGGCTCATGGCATTTCCAACAGAATGGCATTTCTGATAACAGCACTCCTTGTGGTGCTTGCATTTAGCTTGTCATGCGCATTGGTTGATACAAAAACATCGCACAGGGAAGTGGCTGGCTCCTTCTTCATGGAACAGCTATTTGGTACAAGCAAGGCAACATTAGGCGAACATATGTATTTTGAAGCTGATAGAGTGTTCCATGCAGGACTGGGAGAATCCCGTAAAAACGCGTTTGAAGACTGGTTTGTCAAAATGCAAAAATTGCAGCGCCCTTCAGGGCATAGACATCTGGTGGGGAAAGATGCGCTGGAAATTATGCCTTATCTTTATTTTGCCACACGGTTTGATCCTAACAATGTGGAAGCTTATGCGGTTGCTGCGTTCTGGCTGGCAGGTGACGGCAAAAGACCAGACCTTGCCGAGAAAGTTTTGCAGGAAGCTCAAAGGAACAACCCACGCAATTTTCTGGTTTATAAAGAAAGAGCTCGTTTAAAAATCAAGCTTGGCGATTATAAACAAGCTGCTCAATTTGCCGATATTGCTTTTATGCTATGGGATGAAAAGAGCAAGGATACTCTCTCTAATGAAGACATGGATAAACATGCAAAAGCCGAATTATTGCTATATAGAGGATTGCTTTATGAAATAGAAAATAAGAAAGAAAAAGCGATAGCCTGCTACAAAGAATTGCTTTCAATGTTCCCAGCCAGAGGTGGTGTTAAAGAAAGAATTGAAATGCTTACTAAAACTGGCTACGCAACACCAGCACCAAATGAACTTTTTGAGACCCTATCTTACAAGCACTCCCATGTTTGCGAAGGCGAAACAACGCATCATCACGATGAAGGAGATATAGAAGAAGAGCATAATCATTAGAATTTTTTTAATTTATTGTAGCCTCTTGCAGTAAAAGCGGGCTTTTTCAAAGGCGAAGTGTTAATACTTTATCTTTTGGGTATATATCTTTTTCTATTTTTGGAATGCATTCAAGAAATTTTTCTGTTAGGATGGGATCGAATTGTGTCCCGCTCTGTTTATTTATTTCTGAACAAGCCCTGTCAGCTGCCCAAACATCAGTATATGGCCTTTTACTCCGCATCACGTCATATGCATCTGCAAGGGTAACAATTCTTGCATAATAAAGTATATGCTCTCCTTTCAGCCCATTAGGATAGCCTTTACCATCAAATCGTTCGTGGTGTTGCAGAACAATTTCTGCAATTTTATCCATCAGTTTGAAAGGAGATAAAATGTGATAACCTATTTCTGAATGTTTTTGCACAATAAACCACTCGTCTTGATCCAGTGCAGCCGGTTTATTTAAGATACCGCTTGGTATAGCAATTTTGCCTATATCGTGGAATAATCCTGCTAGCGAAAGAGTTTTTAGTTCGTCATCTTTTATCCCTAAATGTTTCCCAAAAATTTCAGCAATCTTACCTGTGCGTAAGCTATGATATCCAAAGACATCCATCCTCAACGCCATCAGAGAAAGTAAGAAATCTTCTATACATTTTAAGTTATTAGCAAAAGAAATTTGTTGAAATTTCTGACGAATGTCTATTGATGAAATATCATCAAGCAAATCTATTCCATCTCTTCCATAGATTGCTGCTGTATTGCCTCCATTTTTTTTAGCATAATACATGGTTTTATCTGCAGCATCTATAATTTCCTCATGTTTTCTATGATGTAGTTCGATTGCAGAAAACCATGCAATTCCAATTGAAACCGTAAGAGAAAGATTTAAACTTCCTGCGCAGAAGATTTTATCTCTAACAGCATTGAGCAGTCTCAACGCAAAGGATACATACCCTTCAGAATCGCAGCCCGGCAAAATCACAGCAAATTCATCGCCACCCATTCTTGCAACAATATCTTCCGACCTTGTTATGCTTGAAATTATCTGCGCCATCTCTTTAAGCACTATATCCCCAAATTTATGTCCATAAGTATCGTTAATCTCCTTAAATTTATCGATATCAATAAAAACCATCGCTAATGGGAACCCTTCTCTTATAGCCATTTGCTGAATGTGTTTTATTTGTTCAATAAAATAGCTTTTTGTTGCTAAATTTGTAAGCTGATCCTTACTAAGGGAATCGTGAAATAAAGAAGCAGTATCTATAAGTAAAGATATCTGATGAGCAATATGATATAGGAGTATGCCCTGTGATGAGCATATGCTCTCATTCGTAAAATTTATCATTAAAACGCCTCTTACGTCACTGGCACGAATAATAGGCACTTTACAGCTGTATAGTGGAATATTATTGTTTTGTAAGTCTTTCTCTGCCTTTCCAATAAGTTCAATCTTATCATGCTTCTCTAGTTGCCCACCAACTTCTGTAAAATACGAAACGATTTCCTCTTGCATCTTTGTTAACATATCTGCCGAGATATAATCACTTGCGCTATTAAAAAACAAGAAAGTACCTGTTTCTTCTTTTACCAAACATGCCGCACTATGCGCTTGCATAATATCAATCAGCATTACAGTTATTTCCTGCCATATTTCTTTAATAGGACGTAACTTTATGGCGTTTACTGTTAAATATCCTAATATGTTAGAAATTGCCGCAAAGTTTTCAATGTAATGCGTTTTATCTTGCTGTTGTGGCTGGTTATGGCGTGTGTTTTTATATTCATCAACGTATTTGCTCAACTCCGCAATCTTTAGTGGCTTACGAAATATGTTTTTAATGCCTAATTTTTTTAGCTCTGCTAAAGCATAGTCATCGAGATAACCAGAAAGCACGGCAATATCAAGCGAAGGGCGAATTCTTTGTGCTTCTTTTATAAAAGTTAAACCATTCATTACCTCCATATTGAGATCCACAATAGCTAAATCAATCTTACTCTTAAGTAACTCCATTAAAGCCCCCTTGCCATTTTTTGCTTCAAATATGTTGTGGCCGGGTTTATCACAAATTCTTCTTAATAGCAGACGTATACTATCTTCGTCATCCACAATAAGGATGTTTATGTTTTGTTTAGCTTCTTGCATAAGGACACTCATTGTTTATTATGCGTTATGAACCATTTAAACAACTCGTTTTCATTATTAAGATCATTTATCAAGTATGGATAAAACGCAAATAGTGATGCCTGCATTTTTTGTTCTATTGCCAGATCTATCTGTTTTGTAATAGCGTTCGTTGTTTGTGGTACAGCGTTAAAGACTTTGTTTGTGGTAGGCTGCTCCTGAAAAATTTCTAATACAAGTTTTAAGTTGATTGACGATTTTTTAATAAAAACACTCTGAATTTCTGTTAAGTATATTTTGAGCGTTTCAATAGGTGGATTATTATTGCCCTGGCCGTTTTGTAGGAGGAGAGATGTAATGTCAGTATCTGACAATAATTCATACAGATTGCTGGCAAAAATTGAAGGCTCGCTTCTAGCCCTAAAAAAAGCAGAGATGTGAATAGGTTTATTGCTGTTTATCTTTTTTAATCCATTAGAAAGTTCTTTTAGGTACTTTGCAAAAAGCATTCTTTTTCCCTGATCGCGCCACGATAAATCATCTATTTCATCAGGAATATAAACTCCATGCCAATTTGAATAAGAACCGAATTGCTGTAAGAGTTCTTTGTAAAGTTCAAAATTATTCATTTTCCTTAAAGAAAGATAGTGTTTTAATTTTTCTGGCGAGGCTGTTATGTGCTGCCACCATTGATGATCATACGTAAGACCAACTATTAAATTCATATTTTCATCATTTGCCGCTTTAAAGATATTTTCCAGAGTAGCTCCATACATCATATTACTACCGTAAGGTATTTCCAAAGAACAGATAAACTCCGCACTCCATTGAAGATAAACTACATCTAATCCGCTTTTCTTCATCAGTTGAAACATTTTTTTCCACTCATCGTGAGTATAGGAAATAAGTTTATCATCAAGCTGTATAAATGTTTCGTTTACCTTGTTGATGGCGCCACCCACCACTGCCAGCATTATAGAAATAAAGAAAACGAATGTTTTAATATCTCTTTTCATTTGCGTTACTTAATAAAAGTTATACCGAACAAAACACCATCAAATCCCTTATTATTAGTTTCCTGTGGTGTCTTGGTAAACTCTCCTGCGTAATAATACAAGAACAAATCAGCATAGAAACGATCTTTAGTATATTTCTTTTCGCCTTCTTTTATTCTTAAGTTGAAGCCGGGTCCACCCATATAATATGTGCCAATACCTGTCTTGTCGTTAGATTGATAACGGTAAATCAGACGGAGTTGAGGCACTGTTAGCATAACGTTATCATTCAATCTAATCGCAGGGCCAATACTGCCATCCAGATACAAGACGGTTCTAGAAACTTCTTCCAGATAGAAGGATAATTCACCATAAAGTCGCGAATGTAAGCGGAATTTACGTTGATCTTTATTATCTTCACCTGCTTCAAGCGCAAGCATATTGCGCCACAACCAATTATCTTCTGAATTTTCGCCTATTTTAATTAACCTTTCAAACGATACATTAAAGTTATATTTCTTAAAAGGTTTATATTGCGCACCAATGGAACCCTGATAGGTCTTCTCATTCAAGGAGAGCGAATTGCCATCAAAATTGGCAAGTATTCTACCAAAAAATTCAAAAATTCGTTCGTCTCTGAAGCCAAGAGAAGGTGGTCTAATGTTAATGCCTATGCCTCCTTG
>CAZBHO010000022.1:25665-41369 GCA_964491945.1 uncultured Verrucomicrobiota bacterium
CATAATTTGGTTCATTATTTAGTCTAAAAAAATTAGCATATGCCTGAGCGCCTATAATTTTATCCAGTTTCGTATATTCAGATTTTGCTAATACTTGTTTTTCTTTTTTGGTAGATGGCTCTTCCACAGCATGATCTTTTAAAATCTTGCTATAGATATCAATATTATTTTTAAACGCTTTCTTTGCCTCTTTATTTTCACAAGCATGCATAGCCTGATAGCCATATTCCTGCCATTCTTCTAAAGCAAAAGGATAGGCAAGCAGAAAATGGTTTAGATTTGTTATGGCTTCCTTATGCTTTCCTAAATTGCCCAGTGCATAAGCCCTATCTCCAAAATAGCTATATGGCAATGAAGTGAAGTACTTTGAATATACATCATAATCCTCTAATGCTCTCTCAAATTCCTTTTCGTGTGCCCAGCAGACACCTCTTGCATAGAATATAGAAAAATTATCAGGATTAAGATCAATTGCTTTTGAATAATTCCTTATTGCTTCATCATAATTGCCTTTTTTGACGGCAAATACACCAAGTATTTCATAAATTTCAGCAAGAAATTTTTTATATTCATCTTTGCCCTCCCATTCATTAATTAACCTGCTGCTATATTTGATGAGTGCCTGTTCTTTATTCAACCTTTCAAAACATCTTAAACGCATCACTTCCATATCAGCTGAATGAGCAAATTGTTCTGTTTTCATAAGTTCCTCTATAGTGATTATGGTTTCTTCATATGCACCCTGTTCAAACCATAGATATGTTAAATTGAACAATAAAGTGCTCGCTTCTTTCTGCGACAAATTTTTTTTATCTATCTTTTTCAATACATATAGCGCAAAGCCGTTGATAATAGGACATCCCTCTTTTAACCACTGGGAAAACCCTGTCTCTTTTTTTAGCCTATGCAAGTAGTTAAGAGCCTTATGATAAGCTTTTTCGTTATATTCAATTTGCGCAAGCTCTAATAAAACCTCATCCTTATCTGCAAAACTTAGAGCTTTAAGGAACCAATCTCTTGCTTCATTAGAAGTTTGAAGTTTTTGGTATAACCTGCCAATTCTTAACGAGACATTATATTTATCTGTAGTTGTAGTGGAGTTGTTAAAAGTGTTTTTAAGTAAAGATATGGCTTTTTGATAAGCTTTCTGTTTTTCATAGAGATTTATCAAAGTTGAAATAATAGCAGGACTATTTGATTGCAATTTTAATGCTTGCTCCGCCCAGAATATGGCATTTGAAGAATCATTTATTGATAAAAAATAATACATTCGTTTTTCTGCATTTTTGAAATAAAAATATCTTTTGTTCCTGGCGATAAAACCTTCTTCGGCGAATCCTTGTTGAAAAGCAAAAAAGTTTGCCATTAAGAGCATCGCATAAATTATCCAAAACTTCGTTTTGCCTTTTGTGTAACTACGATAGTTCATTTTGCTTTGTTTGAATTACTCTGCTCTTTTAGTGCTTCTTCAAGTTGTTTATCTGTTATAGCGCCATTTGAAATCAAAATTTCTCCTAACTTCTTACCTTGAATCTTTTGTTCATTTAAAGCACTCTCCAGCTGATCAGAAGTAATATATTTTTTTTTCAAGCAAAATATCGCCGAGCTTCTTGTGATAACTTTTTAATTGCTCTTCAGTTGGATATGCATGTTCCGTTTTGCCCCAGGCTGGAGTTGTGCCAGTTCGCCACGCTTTTAAAAATCTTTTCAAAGCAAGCAATGTTGCACAAAAGTTTAAGATATTCCCATACAATAAACGTGGCAACACAAGTGAAGCATGAGCAAGCCCATAAATTTTATAGGATGCGTAAAATCGGTTAAATATGCGCCAAATAAAAAGAACAAAAACAATTCCTATTAAATACACAAAGAAGCTATTTAATTCAATCAGTGGTGGCATATAATACCAATTGCTAAACCTATTGATTAACTCACTGATAATAAATGCAAGAACTATAAGATAGCCAAAAACCGTTACAAAATTTCCAATAAACGCTTTCCTGTCTCTGAATAAAAAGTAATTAGTGCCAAAAGAGTTTGACCAACCTGCCTTCCAGCCTTGCAAAGAAATACCCATAATCCATCTGGACTTTTGCCGGGTGCTTGCTCTGAACGATTGTGGAAAAAATTCTCTGGTCGCAAGTGGCTCTTTTTGCTCTTGAGGCAATGCAACTTCTTGCTGCAAAAATATCTTACGGCCCGGAAAATCTTTCAAGGAAATACCCATAAGATAATCTTCAGTCACTGATGATACATCAAACAATTGATTTTTCCTTATAGAGGCAAGATATTGCAAGATTTCCCTTGAAAGTGCTGTTCCAACACCTGCTGATGGCAGAGCATCCGATAAAATCTCTCTAACTCTCAAATCCTTTGTGTGGAACTCAGCAAACTCATCCATATAAACCCCGTTTGTAAAATTCCATAAACTGGTTGGGAAAGGGAATACAGGAATCTGAACAAAATGAAAACGTGGGATAAGATAGTTTAAATAAAGGAATTCTAAAGGATGTATAACGTCTTCAGCATCGTGCATAACAAATATCTGAAACTCAACATTGTGCTGCTTTTCATAAAATAATATACCCTGCCACACCCAGTTTAAACAATCAGCCTTGTTGGTAGGACCATCAGCTGGCGTAATAACAAACTCAACATTCTTATATTTTTCGCGCACCTTTTGCACTTCAAGTCGTGTAGCCTGATCATTTGGATATGTCCCTACAAAAATCACATAGTTCTGATACCTTTGCGTTGCAATGGTATTAGTGAGCATATGCCTTATAACATTTGATTCATCCCATGCTGGAATCAACATAGCTATCGGCTTTTGTGGCACAGCCAGCAACTGCTCCAGCTGGATAGGGCGTACATATTGCCTTTTAAACAAGAAGCGATAGATTTTTCTCAAATAATATACGGCATCTATCAATAAGTCATCCAGCCCATTCACTACAAAGTAAATCAACAAAACAATAAAAAATACCTTAAAAGTGAGCCAAACAGCAAAAATTATCTCATCCATAGTCGAGCTGATCTTATGTAAAGATAAAAATATTAAAAAAACTCTATCGCATTTAATCAAATAAAGCAATAAGAAGATTTGTTTCTACATTTGTGTATCTATCCACCCTATTCCACTCTCTTTATTTTTTTCTTTGAAAGTAAGAACCTTTCAGATTAGTATATGCGTTTCTCAACAAAAAAACTATGCAAAATGACCTTACACCAATGATGCAGCAATACAGGAAGATTAGAGCTTCTCTTCCTGCTAATACTATCCTATTTTTCAGACTTGGCGATTTTTATGAAATGTTTTTTGAAGATGCAATTGAGGCTTCAAAAATACTAGGCATAACCCTAACTAAACGCAAAAATGTGCCAATGTGCGGCGTGCCATATCACACTTATGAACTATATCTTGCAAGGCTCCTTAAAGCAGGGAAAAAAGTGGCTGTGTGTGATCAAATGGAAGATCCTTCTCAGGCAAAGGGGATTGTAAGAAGAGAAGTAACAGGAATAGTAACACCGGGATCAGTCTTACTAGAAAACGTTCTTGAAGCTTCTAAAAACAACTATATGGCAAGCTTGTATGCAGCTGAAGGTAGAATTGCTGCTGTGTTTTTGGATGTCTCCACAGGAGAATTTTTTGCAGAAGAAGCTGATAATCCTGAGACTCTGCTTGACCACATACGAAGAGTTGTCCCAACAGAATTCATTATGCCAGCCACAGAAGCTGAATTGCCTGAATCTTTAATTAAAAAAGCAATACCTGAAGAGATGTTTGCAATGATCACTCCTTATGATGACTGGATTTTTGAATATGATACTGCTCGTGAAACGCTTATTCAGCACTATAATGTTCAATCGCTTGAAGGATTTGGCTACGAAAATAATAGAGCTTTAATAGGTGCTGCAGGCGCCATTTTGCACTACATAAAAAATGCTCTGCATAAAGATGCTTCACACATCAGGTTTTTAAAACTGGAAAACCAGAAAAATTACATGGTAATGGATGAAGCCACCAGAGCAAATCTGGCGCTTATTACAGCCAAAGATGCCCCTTCTATTGGTAGCGAAAAGGCATCATCTTTCAGCATCAGGCAAAGTCCCACTCTGTTCTCGGTGCTTGATACAACCAGTACAGCTATGGGGGGCAGAAAATTGCGCGAGTGGCTGTTACGTCCTTTAATCAACATAGATGAAATTCGAATGCGTCATAATACGGTTGAAGCTTTCATCAAAGCGAAATCGCATCTTAAAGAGTTGCGTGAATTGCTTTCCAACATCAAAGATATAGAGCGCATATTAGCGCGGCTAAATTCAGGTGGCGGTAATGCCAGAGATATGAGAGCACTTGCCGCTTCTCTCGAAGTTTTCCCAGCAGTAAAAGCAATTTGCATAAAAGTTGAAACAGATAAAATAAAACTACTTGCCTCGCTTATTGGTGATTTTTCTAAAATAGTGCAGTTGATTGATAGGGCAATTGTTGAAGAACCACCGCTTTCATTGAAAGAAGGCGGCATAATAAGACAGGGCTTTAATGAAGAACTTGATCTTTTAAGACAATCAGCAACGGAAGGCAAAAACTGGCTTGCAACATATCAGGCAAAAGAACAAGAACGCACAGGAATAAAAACTTTAAAGGTAAGATATAACCATGTGTTTGGCTATTATATTGAGATATCCAAAGGACAAGCAATGAATGCCCCTCCCGATTACATTCGCAAACAAACTCTCACAAATGCCGAACGCTTTACAACGCCCGAATTGAAAGAATATGAAAAGAAAATAGTTGGCGCTCAAGAAAGAGCTATGGAACTTGAATATGAAATTTTCTGTTCATTGCGCGAACAGGTGGTTAAAGAAACGGCTGAAATTCAGAAGGCTGCGCAAGCCATAGCCGAGCTTGATGTCTTGTGCACTCTTGCCGAAAGGGCACTTGCTTTGAAATATGTTAAACCGCAAATATGCCAGGAGCCTATTTTGAAAATCAAAGATGGCAGACATCCCGTAATTGAGCAGCTACCACTTCCTGAACGTTTTGTGCCAAACGATACTTTGTTGGATGATAAGCTCTCAAGACTTGTTATTTTGACAGGCCCTAATATGGCTGGCAAATCAACTTACATTAGACAGGTTGCCCTTATTGTAATAATGGCTCAAATGGGTTCCTTTGTTCCTGCGGCATCAGCAACAATCGGCATTGTGGATAGGCTTTTTACTAGAGTTGGAGCTGGTGATGATATAGCACGCGGCAGAAGCACTTTCCTTGTGGAAATGCAAGAAACCGCAAACATACTTAACAATGCAACCAGCCGAAGCCTGGTTATCCTTGATGAAATAGGCAGAGGCACCAGCACGTTTGATGGCATAAGCATCGCATGGGCTGTTGTTGAGCACTTGCATAATAAAATTGGATGTAGAACATTATTTGCCACTCACTATCACGAATTAACCGATCTTGCTCTAACACTAAAAGGAATAAAAAACTACAACGTTCTCGTGAAGGAACAAAGTGGAAAAGTTGCTTTCTTAAGAAAAATTGTGCCCGGTAGCGCCGATAAAAGCTACGGTATCCACGTTGCAAAACTCGCCGGTATGCCACAAGAGGTTATAGCAAGAGCTGAAGAGATACTTTTGAATCTTGAGGAAGGTGAGTTTGCTGAAAGCGGTTTGCCAAAAATAGCAATTCACCGCCAGCGTAAGGGCCCGTTTCATCCATTGCAACTAACTTTATTTAGCCCTGATGAAGCAAGCAAGAACACAGGGCACCAAAAGCAATGAAGCACCTTTCCCCTGTTGAAAAGCAAGCAAGCATTGTATTGGAGCTAATTCCTTCTCTTGAAGATAATGTGGCAAAAGGCATCCCTTTGGACAGGGCACTCAGAAATATATTCAGAGCTCACCGAGAATATGGCTCAAGAGATAGGAGTTTCTTTTCAGCGCTTTCCTTCGCTTACTTTAGGTGGCTCGGCTGGATAATAGAATTGCCTATAAAAGAACGTATAATTGCAAGCTGGCTGCTGGATGATCTGTCTGAGCATCCTGCAATAAAACTTTTAATGCAACAAAGCAAATGTTTTACTTTTGAACTAGAACATTGCACTGAAAAAAACACTTTATTTGAAAAGGCAATCTGGTTAAAAAAAGCTTTTCCATCATTATCGGAAAGAATGCCCTCACAGCTTTTGCCTGAATGGTGTATTAAAGAATTGTTTATTCCTGAAGACATATCACAGCAAGAACACATATTAAATTGTATCAAATCTTTTCAGAAAAGAGTTCCAACATGGTTTAGATCAAGAGCGATTATGGATGTAAATTCAATTATCCAACAAATAAAACAATTTGACTACAGCCTTAAACAACATCCACAACTTACTCAAGCTATGTATCTTGAAAATCCGAAAAAACCTGATACTTATTGCACAATTCCACAGGAACTTTTAAAGGATAATGCAATAGTTATTCAGGATGTTGCCTCACAATGCGTAGGGATGTTGTGCGAACCTAATCCGAAAGAATTATGGTGGGATGCCTGCGCTGGAGCAGGCGGTAAAAGCTTGCTTCTTGCTGACTTAATGAAAAATGAATGCAAAATTGTGGCAACAGATATAAGGGCAGAAATTTTGGAAGAATTTAAAAAAAGGATGCTGCCTTCAGATAACGATACAATAAAAATATATCAGCATGATGCAATGCAAGGACCGCCAAAAAACATGATGTTTGATGGAGTATTAGTGGATGCGCCTTGCTCTGGTTCCGGCACATGGCATCGGGCGCCTGATGCCAGATGGCGAACTGGAGAAGCAGCCATCAATCAATTTACAGAAATGCAGCAGGGACTTTTAATGAAAGTTGCCAACTACGTCAAAAGCGGTGGCAAGCTGGTTTATTCCACCTGCACTATTTTTACGAAAGAAAATAATCTAATCATAGAACGCTTTTTGCAGAAAAGAAAAGATTTCAGCTTGCACACTATAAGGCATCCACTAACAGGCAAAATGACAGAAGGGACACTCTATATCTGGCCATGGGATGGCCCCTGCAATGGAATGTTTGTGGCCGTTATGAAAAAAGTTTGATTGCTCAATCAAAGATGGCCTCTTTCTTCTTTTCGCTTAAAGTTTTGCGTTTGGTAATAATGAAAGTGTATTTCAACAATGGGATTGTTGTGTTTTCTACATCTTCTTCTGTAAGTTATTTTATTACCTTAAGCACACCTTGCCTGAACCTTTCAGCGAATGCAAGTCTTTCTAACATTTGCATTCTTTGGATATTTGGTGCCCACTTAATATCTTCATTTAGCGCTATTATATATCCTTTTTCTTGGTTTTTTGCTAGCCATTGGGTCATTATGCCAACTGGCTCAATAATTTGAGGTAAATCAATGAAATCCACTGAGAAATTTATATTATAAGCTTCTTCAAAAAGTCGTTTAAAATCATATAAATGCTCTCTGGTTGTTATTTTGACAGTGAACAGCTTCTGAATTAACTCTAAATCTAAGATGAATGCAAAAACTTCCTGATTAGTATTGGCTAAAGCGAAAATATTGTTCTTACTACCTTGTGCCTCAAGGAAAGAATTTCTCTTTTGCTCTTTTACAAGATACATACCATCAGGCAGATTAGTGCTTGTTTTAGAGAAACCCTCCTTTTGGTATCCAAGATAATAGTTGATAAGAAACGCGGCTTCTCTTAAAGGCATTCCAGGATAAAAAAAGCCTTTAAATACAAATGTGGTTTGCTTTTTTACTTCTGCTGTAGCTTTCAATTTTTAAAAGTTAAGTGCTTCATCATAAGCTAATAGTAGATAGTTAAAAGAGATTATAGAGAGAACCAAAAATAATTTTTTCATAGCACATTCCTTTGATATTCATTACGAGTCAATACAACCATCTTTAATTCCCTTATGGAAATTGGTACCCATAAAGGATTCTATGCAACTTTTTCAATCTCCTTTTTATGACGTTTCTCATAAATCAGATAAAGTGATGTATAGTGTATATCAAAAGCAAATGTGATATGTTATCTCTTTTTTAAAGTTTTTTAGCTAGATCATTAGCAATAGTTTTATAGATAGTTTTATTCTTTGTTGAATAATACTGACACAATAATTTCAGAGTAGTTTTTTCGGGAAAAAGTGTTAAAATTATCTCATTAAAAATTTCTTCATTTTCAAGTAATCTTCTAAACACTAAAGGGTTTAAGTTTTTTATTTCATTAAATGTCTCTAAAGCGTTTAGATCAAAATTTATTTCTGGTAAGTCAGGAATTTCTTTTTTCCAAATGGTTAGATATTTTAAGATTTCTTCCCAAATACTAGCATAACCAAGATAGTCAAATAATTGTTTACCGTAAAAAATTCGAGTTTCCACATTATAAGCTTGTCTCATTTTATTTAATTCATGTGTATAAAAATTTTTATTTTTTGCGAATTCTGGGTCAATAAAATAAAATATACCAACTAACTCATTTTCATTATACTCAGTCAATATAGCGTTTAACTTTTTTTCGAAGTTTTGTATTTGGCCCCTCTTTTTTGTAGAGTCATGATCATCTCTAACTTTCTGTTCTATAAAAAACACTTTATTGTCTTTTCTAAAACACTGGTCAACACTTAAAATCTCATCATTTTCTGTTGTAAATCTCTTACGAAGTATTGAGCATCCTTTAATTTTTAGATATTCTTCTATCAGTTGTTCAAAAGCATCACCAAAACGGATTTCCTGTGATTGAAGAAGGTTCTGCAGAATTTTTGCCTTTGGTTTCGTTGGTCTAAATAAACCAATATATCTATCTGGAGAATTAGAGATTTTTTCTAATAAATCAGTCTTTGACTTCTCAAAAATTATTTGATTAAAAATACGTTTAAACAGATCGTAGTTCATTATCGTCATAGGACAAGAATGTTTCTTTAGGTTTATCTATTTTTATTAAATTAAATTGTAATTCAAAGTTTTTCTCCCTATGTTTTAAATATCTTTCTTCATAATCATGCCTTAATTGGTCAATACTAATCAGATTGTTTTCTCTTTTAACATACCAGAAATTCCATCCGTTATAATTTTCTTTTTTTAATAAGAAAGCGCTTATCTTATGTATAGAACCTATTATGCCATTACTCTCCAGAGAAGCATCTGCTAGAACCCGTGCCGAAAATTGGCAATCTTTTGAGTATAAAAATTCCCCAATCTTCACATAACCTTTTTCAATTAAATTGCCAAAGGGCACTTTAGGCTTTCTTCTTTCTATTTTGTATTCCAGCAAAGGTCTGTTGAGTGGCTTAATTTTTTCAACTCGCTCTGTTGCGATTTTTACATAAAAAGCTTCCCGTTCAAAAGCGATAAATCTTCTGCCTAGCCTTTTTGCCACTGCCGCAGTAGTTCCACTACCTGAAAATGGATCTAAAACTATGTCACCAGGATTTGAAGTTGATAAAATTATCCTAAAAAGGAGTTCTGCCGGTTTTTGAGTTGAATGAGCCTTTTGGCCGTTGACTTTAATCCTTTCTTCCCCCTGACAAATGGGAATTAGCCAATCGCTTCTCATTTGCAAATCATCATTCATTACCTTCATTGAGTGATAATGGAATGTGTAGTTTGATGATTTTGACTTTGCTGCCCAGATTAAAGTTTCGTGAGCATTATTAAAGCGCGTACCTTTAAAATTTGGCATGGGATTCGTCTTGATCCATATAATATCATTTAAAATCCAAAAGCCTATATTTTGCATAATGGCTCCAACCCTAAATATGTTGTGATATGTTCCAATTACCCAGAAACTCCCTGTATTTTTTAAAACTCTGCGGCATTCTTGTACCCACAAATAAGTAAATTTATCGTATTCTTCTTTTGATGCAAACTTATCCCAATCATCATCAACCGCATCAACTTTGGTTTGATTTGGTCTATACAACTCCCCGTTTAATTGCAAATTATAAGGCGGATCTGCAAAAATTAAGTCTATAGAGTTATCAGGAATTTTTTTTAACAACTCAATACAATCTCCTTGATATATTTTATCCAATTCAAATATGCCAAGTTTTTCCATACTTATTTTTTTATTATGTTTTCATAAAGTTTATATTGTATCAGGAATACTTCCAACACTCTTTGCAAAATCCCAGATAGAATAAAAAGTTAGTTTTTTTATATAGGAGTGTCAAATCTTTTCTGTATGTTGAGATGCGGTATGCTTTTTAAAAGTATCGATAGCATTTGAAGCAATCAAATAAGGAAAACAATATTTATCATCAATCTTTCTCAAGTAGACATGGAAGGTTCCATCAACCCTAAATGAAGAGTTTCTCTTTTTTCTTTTCTCCTCTACAAAAATATTCCAACAACTAATATATAGATAGTGTATGCTATAAAATAGATTATTTGCTGGTTTGTCTCGTTTTTCCTAAACTCTTCTATATTGCACACCGAGCACATTGAGATGTCGTAAATTTTCTTTTAGTCTTACAAGAAAATTTTCATAATTTTTATCTTTTTGCTGTGACCAAAGTACCTCTGCAAGAGCACAAGCTCTAGGAAATGCCATGTATTCCACTTTTTGGAAAGTAGAGATATATTCAGTCCATATTTGTCCTTGAGCACCAAGAATATGTTTTGCTTCTTTAGCAGTAAGCTCATTAGGCACTGGCTCAAAGCTATAAACTTTTTCAAGAGGAAGAAACCCACCTGTGGCAAGTGGTTCATTATGTGTTGCCTGATAGTGATCAAAGTAGGTGAACTGATTCGGTGCCATTATCACATCGTGTCCCGCTTTTGCGGCTTCTACACCTCCACGTTCGCCACGCCACGACATCACTGTGGCATTTTTTGCGAGACCGCCTTCAAGGATTTCATCCCATCCTACAAGGCGTCTACCGTTTTTTGTAAGGAAAATATCCATTTGTTTAATAAACCAACTTTGTAGCTCTTCTTCATTTTTTAATTTTAATTTCTTCATTTTTGCCTGAGCAAGTTTACTTGCCTTCCATTGATCTTTTGGCACTTCATCGCCGCCTATATGAATGAATTTTGAAGGGAAAAGCTCCATAACTTCAGTTAATACATCTTGTAAGAATTGAATGGTGGCGTCTTCTACATTAAAAATGTTTTTATGTACGCCCCAGTTGGAACTTACTTGCAACTTTTCCTTCAAGTTACCAAGATGAGGATAAGCGGCTATTGCAGCTTGAGAGTGTCCTGGCATTTCAATTTCTGGCATCACATTTATTGCTCGCTCTTTAGCATATTGCACAATTTCTTTAACGTCCTGCTGTGAATAAAAACCACCGTGTGGCACACCGTCAAAGTATTGTGGTCTATTGCACTCGTGATTTACTACTGTTTGTTTTCGCCATGCACCGATTTTTGTTAATAAAGGATATTTTCTGATTTCAATTCGCCAGCCCTGATCTTCGGTAAGATGCCAGTGGAAACTATTGAATTTATAGAAAGCCATTAGGTCTAATAGCCGTTTTATAGAGTTAATTGGCATAAAATGTCTGGCGCAATCAAGCATAAGCCCACGCCAGCAAAACCGTGGAAAATCTTCTACAAACACACACGGCACCTTCCAATCAATCCCTGGAAGAGGAATATCGCGCCATATATCTGGCGGAAAAAGTTGTAGCAAAGTTTGCACGCCATACAAAACAGCTGCATACGAAGCCCCTGATATCTCTACCCTATTAGTCGATATCTTTAATGAGTATGCTTCTGGTAAGATGTGCTTTTGCTTATCAATTTTTAAATCTATTGTATTGCCATTAAGCAAGCTTGTTTCGCTTTTCAATACGATACCTGTAGCTTTCTCTATACGTTCAGCGAGATATCGCCTTATTGGTAAAGTGTCCGAATCACATCGTAAGGCCGTGTTTCCAGATAACCTAAAAAAACCTGTAGAAGGATGTAGAATTACAGGATACGGAATAATCGTATAGAGCTTTGTACTTTTCATAATTCTAACTCTTCTTAATAAAAAAATTTTTTCACTTTTGATAGATGATAGAGACTTTCCGTAACGCCTTTATAATGGCTTTTGCTTCACTTTTACCCCAGCTTTCAAGTAAAGATAGATCAAAATGTTCATCAAGTGATTTTAAAGCATTTGGACACGGAAACTGTCTGTTTTTATCACCTGTGTATTGTGGTGCACTCCACGGTAAACCGCTATTGCCAAAGACACGGCGATTAACAAACCAGTCTTGTGTGGAAACAGGTGAAACATATCTTTCTCTTACTGGTAAGCCCTCTTCTTTTAGAGCCTTACAAAATTGGGATTTATCGCATACCACTTCTGCAGGATTAAACTTCAATCTTAAGAACCAGAAAGAAGGTCCTGCACCTGCAATATGTAGAGGTTTTTGAATTGCTTTTAAATCTGCTATGCCATCAAGAATCATTCCAGCAAGCTCCTGTCTCTTTTTTACTATCTTCGGCAATTTTTTTAATTGAAGGCTGCCAATAGTGCAAGCTAGATCATTTGAATTACAGTTAAGCGCTGCTATATAATTTGTTGAACCTGCAGGTAAGCCGAACGGTTTGCCTCTATCAGCAACACGTCTGGCGGCCCAATAGAGTTGTTCATTTTTAGTATAAACAATGCCACCCTGTCCACCTGTACAAAAATGTTTTCCAAACATTGTGGAAAAGGCAGCAATATCTCCAAAGCTTCCAACAAGCTTGCCATCTATTGTGGCACCGGGCGCCTGTGCACAATCTTCTATAACAGGAATGTTATGTTTTTTTGCAAGAGCCATTATGCCTTTCATATCAGCTGGCTCTCCAAATATGTGTGGCACAACTATTGCGCTTGTGCGTGGTGTTATAAGTTCCGCTATTTGATCAGGTCCTGTATTGAATGTGCCCGGTGCTGCATCCGCCACCATTGGAACACAGTTGATCAACGCTATTGGCATTATGCCACCAGGATCAGTGATTGGCCCAACAATTACTTCACTGAAAGGTTCCGGATTTATTGCTCTTAAAGCCACATAAATAGCATTCGTTCCAGAGCTTACAGCATCAGCAAACCCTCCACCCATATATTCAACAAACTGTTTGCAAAACTCTTCTTCTTCTTTCCCGTTATATCCAAACGGATTGCCTGTTTTGATAGCCTTATCAAACAGAGCATCAACAGCTTTTTTTTCTTCTTTATCTAGTAAATATCGCGGCGGAAGCGGTTCCCTAATAACTTTTTTGCCACCATTTATTGCAAGTTCTGAAAAATCACCTTTTTTAAAAAACTCTTTTTTCATTATTTTTTTCCTTTCATATAATCCTTTCACTACAAAAAAAACAGAACATTGCAAGCTTTTTTCTGTTTTTGAGGCACTTGTGCTGGTGATTTAGGGGACAAAAAACTTCACAACAGAGGATTTGAGAATTTCATAAAGAAACAAAATAGATGGGGAATTAGAACTAAGGCAAGAATAGATAATTGTTATAGGCAAAAACAATACCATAATTTTCTTTCTTATCTCTGTGCTTTCTCAAGTTCTCTGTGGTTTAAAAATCGTACTCAAACTAAATTTGAAAAAATTGAAGAAGTCAGAAGATGAAAAAAATTCACCACAGAGACAACAGAGTGCACAGAAAAGAGGAAAATGTAGAGAAAAAACTTAATTATTGATATTAGAAAAAGATGACTACAGGTCAATGGACATATTTTTTATTTAGAGCTTCGTATTTTGCTTTTTGTAACAAGAAAAATGCTTGCATATTTTGCAACATCACAATATATTGTAGCAAATTGTTTTTTTAACCACTTTAAGTAGTGGAACAGAGTTAAGAAAGAGGAGAAGAAAGTGTACCTTAAAAGCGTTGAATTAATTGGTTTTAAAAGCTTTGCAGATAAAACTGTTTTAGAGTTTGGTCCGGGCATTTCGGCAATAGTTGGACCGAATGGCTGTGGAAAAAGCAATGTTGCAGATGCAATTCGATGGGTGCTTGGTGAGCAAAATCCGCGTCTATTGCGTGGGAATAAGATGGAGGATGTGATATTTAATGGCACAGAGGATAGGCCGCCTCTTGGTATGGCTGAAGTGAGCTTAACTTTTACTAATTGTGAAGATGTGTTGAAAGATGCAGGTTTTCACGAAATTACTATCACACGAAAAGTTTTTAGGTCAGGTGAAGGGCACTATTTTATTAATAAAACGCCGTGCCGTCTTAAAGATATTCAAAGACTTTTTATGGATACGGGAATAGGCACGTCTGCTTATTCAATAATGGAGCAGGGCAAGATAGATCAAATTTTGCGTTCTAAGCCTGAGGATAGGAGAGAAGTTTTTGAGGAAGCAGCTGGGATAACTAAATATAAGACAGATCGTCGTGAAGCGATGCGGAAGCTTGAGCAAACCGAGCAGAATCTTTTTAGAGTTTCGGATATAATTAAGGAAGTTAAGCGTCAGATTATTTCCTTGCAGCGCCAGGCAGGAAAAGCGGCAAGATATAAGAAGTATTATGAGGAATTAAGGAAGCTTGATATTTATTTAACGCGAGAAAAAATCAAACAAATTGATGCTGAGATTAGACTTCTTGAAAACCAGTCTGCTTCCTTATCAGAAAAAATAGAAGCGGCAAACGTGGAGTTATCTAAACTTGAGAATTTGATAGAAGAAAAGCGTATACATCAAGAAAGCATAGAAAGTGAAAGCTCCGCTTTATATGAGAAAGAGTTGGAGATAGGTGGAAAGATTGAGCGGATGCGTGGGATGATTGAAAATGCGTCTAAAAGGATGGAGGAATTAAGGGCTTTTACGGTTCGTGATAGTAATGTGTTGGAAGATGCAAAAAAAGAGTTAGCAAAATGCGAGGAAGAATTAACACAGCTTTTGAAAGAAATTGAATCTATTCAAGGTATTGTTGATGTTGCTAAACAAGAAGTAGATGTTCTTTCTGAAAAGCAATTTGCTCAACAACGGGAAATTAATGCAACACGTAAGGTGTTAAGCGATTTTAATAATGAAACAATGCAATTAGATGAGCGGCGTGCTCATTTAGATAACGAAAGAGTCTTGCTTGAGCAACGAGATCGTAATATCACCATAACAAAAGAGCGTCGTATAGCCGAGCAAAATGAATTGATGCTGCATCTTGAAAGTCAGGAAAAGAGAATTATGGATGCCAGGCAGCTGTTATCTTCTATGCAGGCAGAAGTTAAACTTGCTTCAGATGAACTCAACAAGGTGATTTCTGCAAAAGCCCAGCAGCAAGAGGTTTTCATTAAGCTTGAAAAAGAGATAGCATCATTAAAAGCTAACATAGATAATGAAAAGAGAAATATCCAGAAATTAGAGCAGAGTTTGTTGAAAAAGGAAGGGTTCTCTTCTGGTGCCAGGAAGATACTTTCTTCAGAGAATCCATTAGATATTGAGCAGAGTAAAATTCTTGGGACGCTGGCAGAGCGCATTAAGATAAAAAGTGAGTTTCAAGAAAAATATGCTAAAGCTTTTAATGCAGTATTGAGCTATTGGAAGGATGCAATTTTTGTATCAGATATTCAAACAGCTATTGATTGTATAATGAAGTTAGCGCAGCATAAGGAGCAGACCAAATTCATTATAGCTCAAAGCAGCGGTTGTCGATTGGATGTTAATTTTGGCTCCAATTTAAAAATGACTAGAATGCTTGATATTGTGGATTATTCTGAAGAGCTAAAAAACGCTGTGCATTTTTTGTTTGGCAAAGTGATGAT
>CAZBHO010000023.1:0-23755 GCA_964491945.1 uncultured Verrucomicrobiota bacterium
TAAGAAGCGGCTGCTCTAATCCAGATCCACAATAATCTATAAATGCATTAGAAAATAACGAAATAAGCACAAGAAAAGCGCCACGTATCGGATCAATAGCAAAACGCACCAATAAAATAACCGATACAAATGAAAAAATAATAGATGCCGCAAATGTGGCATAAAAGATATTCCTGATCACAAAATAAAAACCTGATAAAACAAAAAACCATAATGGATGCGTAAAATTCTGTACTCGCTCACCATAATTATACACCATCCCATTCCCTGCAACAAAATTGGCAACACTCCTCAACGTTATAGCTGCATCATCCATTATCCAAGCCGTACGGATAAGAACCGAAAAAAAAAAAAAAAAAATTATTATAGGAACAAGAAACCTAATTTTTAGCAAAGATTCACTAGACTTTTCACCGCAAACATTAATCATAATAAACCTCCTATTTTCCTGTTAAGTTTAACAAAGTCCTTTCTATATCGTTAGCAACTTTGTTCCATGAATATTCTTGTTCCACAACTTCTCTGGCATTTTTTGCTATTTCTAAAGCCTTCGATGGATTTTTTATTAATAATATAACTTTTTCAGCAAATTCTTCTGGTTTATTTGCAACAAGAAGATGTTTATTTTCCTCTACATTTATACCTCCAAGAGCGAAAGGAGTAACCACAAGAGGTGTCCCACAAGCCATTGCTTCTAAAAGTTTAAATTGCATCCCTGACCCAGCCTGCATTGGTGCAATTGCCAGAGTAGCCCGAAAAAGATGTTCATAAATAGAAGGCACATAACCGGTTACTTCTATCCCCTCTATTTTAGACATTTTCCTTATTTCATAGGACGGATTTGCCCCAACAATTTTGAATTTAGCGGTAGGCACTTGTGCTTTTATAAGATGCCACACATTTTTAACAAACCAACTTACGGCATTAACATTAGGGAAATACCACATAGTTCCTGTAAAAACTATCGTTGCTTCTTCTTTTTTATAAGGAGCAAAAGGTATATGCTCAACATCCACGCCATTAGGAATAACTAGCAGTTTATTACTTGAATGAGCAATCCTATTTTTATCTACAACAGATGTAATAAAAGCTATATCCACATTATTAAGCAATAACTTTTCAAAGCGTTCAATGCGCTTTGCCTCACATCTAACCAATAAATTTAGAGGAAAAAATTCTCTTTCTGCTCTACGCTCCATATTAATTGAAAGGGAATCTATATAGTCAAAAGCAATTGGCGGTACGTTTGTCAGTTTTTTTAATTCTAGCACAACTTCCCCTATTCTGGATAACGCAATGTATATTAAATCATATCTTTCTTTATTTAATAGTGATATTGCCTTTTCTGCCAGCCGCTTATGATAGAATAGACCATTTTGTAAGGGAGTGCCATTAAAGATATTCTTTATAACGCCAAAAATTCTCTTGTAGGTAGGTATTTTAACTAATTCTATTCTGCTAAACACATCCGAAAGCTGTTTTACCATTTCATCATTATTTTTTTGCGAGATAGGTGCAACTAGTGTTAGACTATGCTTTTTTGAAAGCATCCGCGTGGGCCATAAGACTCGCAGAGCATCTCCTCTCCAGATTGGATAAGGCGCTCGTGCTGTAATAACCAAAATTTTCATTTTTTCTTATCTAGCTCCATAATAGCAAGCGGATTTTCAGAATAAACCCCATATCTCTTATCACTGTTCAGCATCAGAGCGTTGTTGATTGTATATTGGAAAACAGGTACTTCTGCACGAATAAGAACTTCAGGCAGCTCAGCCATAGTTATAGATAAACTATAAGGCAGTGAAATAACTATATTATAAGTTTTTGCTAGATGCAGAATATCAGATATTGGCAAAGTTTGCGAACCTAAATTAAAAATTACGGAAGAGAACCCATTAGCAGCAACATCTTGTAAGCTTTCAAATGAAGATACCTCTGGAATAATCTGTTGTTTGATATTTAGTTTATAAATTGCCTGTAATATCTCCTCTATTTGTCCTTTTGGAATGTTGGCTATAACGCTAATGTTAGTATTGTTTTTAAGGAAAGCAGATAATTCTGTTAGTGATACATATCTTAATTGATATGATGATATTAGATGATTGAATTGATCTGCTGATAAAACTACATCTCCTGTGTTTTTAGTAAATTTAAAAAAATAGTATCTGCTTGGGACAACAACTATACTATTTGTTATAGATAAAAGATCTAATTTAAATATGTTAACTCCACTCTCATATAAATATCTAATATCATCTAACAAAGTTTTATTTGTTGCCATGGGCGAAAATACAGCAACTATAATTCTATTAGTATGATATTTATAAGACAACCGCCTATCAATAGTAAAACTATTTGTATTCATATTCAATGATGCAAGAGTGGTGGCAAATAAGTTAGTATAACAAAAAAAGCGTAAATATACGTCTTGCATTTTTATGTTTAATGGACCAGTAGCAAACAATCTAAACTCAAAATTGGTCATTGGAGGCAAGATATGCGTAGTAAAATAATTTGCGGTGAACATATTAGAAGCATTTAGAAACAAAGTATCATTGGTATGCAAAATCTTTCCTCCATCAGAGACTATATCCCATTTTAAGATAGAAGATTTATCAGAGGATATCTTTCCTTCAAAAGAGAGTTTAAAAGGGTAAGAGATATTGTGATATGGACCATACACAATGCATTTTTCATTAGAATCTTTAATGGCAATTGAAATGATATTATTACTACGAATACCATCAATAAAAAAGCCACTATCCTTACTTAAGCTTAATATACACTCATTTGTATAAGTTAATTCATAAATCTCAAAACCCGTCTCTAACTTTTGCCACTTCTGATCAGAAGAAAGATAGTTGATTTCTTTTTCATCAGGAGGGTTAACATCCGCATAGCATATGATATTAGTGCTAAAGTCCACAGCATTCTTATCAAAAGTATCTTCATCAAAATGCAGTCCAAGATAACAGGAAGGAGCATCATAAGGCATTACCAATTCACCTTTTATCTTAAATTTTATATGTTGAAGAAGCATTTTATTATCTATGTTAGGCAATTGAAACATATATTGAAACTTGTTATTTACAAAGCATATATATGGTAAAGCTAGTGACATTTCCTCCCTATGCAGATCGGCTTCTAGATATAATTTTAGTTTTGACCCTTTAGTATAAGCAAAATGAGTTGCTTTTGGCTGACCTTGACTCACTAAATATATTCTATCCACTCCTTGTGTGGCAAATAATGAATGAGAGGTAAGTTGATGAATACTTTCAAGATTACATTTCATAGAAGATTCTATTTTCCTTATACCACTGTAATTATAGTAGAGTCTATCATCCCATGTTATTTTTCCGTAATATTCTTGAGTAGAATTATGTATTTTACCATAGAATAGTTTCTCATTATTAATGCATCCTATTACATTGTTATAGATATTGCCGAAAAGTAAAAATTCTCTTTGTTGTGGGACCATATAATATGGCAATCCATTATAACAACTTGCTGAATTAATGTTTAATAAGGCAAGTATAGAAGGCACGATATCTATCTGCCCTACGGGATATTCAACCACTTCAGAAGGCAAAGAGGGATGCAACATAAATGCAACACCATGATTGCCAGCCACCATTCTGCCCTCAATAGAAGTATTCAAAATTCCTATACCTTCATCAGGTGCAACAATTACAAGAGTATTTGTTAAGATGCCATTTTCATCCAATCTCTTAATCAGTTTTGCTACGGCAGCATCCATTATCTTAAAAGCCAAGTCAGATTTGTCAACTATAGGAACATTGTCATATTTTCGTGGCAAAGTAAAAGGCGCATGTGTCCCCACATTCAATGTGCATATAAACCATGGCGCAGTAGATTTATTTATATGCATTATTTCATCAAAAACTCTGTTAAAGAAAATTTCATCATCCACACCCCACCCCCTTATATCAGATTTATCAAACGATTCGGCTCCCTTGATTAAATCAAATCCCATACTTTTCATAAATACCCCTTTATTCATATAATCCAATGATGCAGCCTGTAAAAACGCAGTATAATACCCGGCTTCCTTTAATGAATGGATGAAATCGACTGGGATATCTCTAAAATCTTTAACCATTTCCATTAAAGCTAGTCCAATAGGCATCACAGGATATCTCCCAGTAAGTATAGCCCCCAACCCTCTATGAGTTTGCGCTTGCTGCATTATGAAGTAGCGGAAATCAACTCCTCTCTTACGTATCTCATTTAATAGAGGAGTGTTTTCAATACAACTAATTCCATAGCTTTCTAAAACCAGCAACAATACATTTGTTCTTTTAGGTAAGGAATAATAAGGAGTTGATGCTACTTTATATGATGGGATGCTACGAAATGGCTTTCCAAAAGCAGTCATAATTTGCTCTTTATGATTAGGAACATTCTCCATCGTAAGATATCCATCCAATATCTTACGTATATTATATTCTATTGTGCCCATGTTTTTTATAGCATCAGGTGTACCATAGCCCGATCGCTTAAAATACAAGAAAGAAAAGATAAGCAAAATAATTACCAATAATGCAACTTTTAGTGTAAAAATCTTATTCCAAATTAAATGAAAAAATAAAACTATCGCAATATATAGGAGCAAAAAAGTTGCAGCAATAACAACATAATGCCAACTCGGGAATAAAGTGGCAATCATAGCGTAGTTGGTTGCAAGATGCCAATTTGCGATATCAGGCAACGCCCCTCTTACTTTGATATGAATAAATTCTGCCCATATGAGTAAAAAACATATTACGTTAACACTATAAAAGAGAATTGCTAAAGGTTTCCATCTGGCAAACAATGCAATAGAAAGGAAAATATATATCCAAACAATTGTAGATAAAACTCCACGCCATGTATGTGTGCCAAGTAAACTACAAATCAGCAATGGCAGTAGTATAAAAAATGCAATAAAAACTATAATCGAAAAAACTTTTTTCATAAGCCATTATAATCCTAATAAAGTATCTGCTTTCGTACGCCAACTATTTTGTCTTGCAAAACTTATAAATATATCTTTTTGATTTTTCTGAATTCTTTGAGCCTCGGAAAGTTTTATTAAGAAATCTTCATAATCATCGGCCAGTAGAGCAGGTGAATTTGCCAATTCAAGTTCACGCCACCTTGTGGATACGACAGGCAATCCCATAGCCATATACTCATACATCTTTATGGGACTTACCCCATCTATTACAGGTAGCCTTTTAAACGGTATTATTCCTATAGATGAATACTTAAGATACGCAGGTAATGTTTCATAAGCCCTTTTGCCTAGAAAGATAACATTCGGAAATCGTTTTAAAATTGAAACATCTGTTGAAACATTTCCTATCAATAAGAAGATCCAATCCCTAAATTTTTCTGCCGCCTTTGCAAGAAGAGCAACATCAAACCAATAAGTTATTGTCCCCATATAGACCACTATCGTTTTTCCCATATAAGGCGCCATCTCTTTTGGCACAAGATAATTTTTTTCAGGATTAAAGAAATCACAATCAACCCCATTTGAAATATGAATAATTTTCTCTTTAAATCGTTGCAAGTTCATATCATCAATAAGCGTTTTTGCAGTAACAATAACCTTATCTGCTCTCTCACATCCCCATTCTAACATATCGCCTATAATTGATGGCACTGTTTGAAACTTTGGTATATTATCAGTGATACGCAAAAACCTCTTATGAGCCTTAACCATCTCAAAAAGTGGTAAATAATGCGGAGAGGTAACAATTAAAATATCGCATTCATTAAATCCAAATTTTTTAAGTATATATCTGATGGAAGGAAAAGTTAATTTTAATGAATACTTAAAAGCCATACGTGTATTGCCAAATGGCGCACGCTTGCTTATAGGAAAGAACGTTAGTGGTGTAAATGCCACAATCTCTTTAGCATTGGATATTTTAACTTTTTTTGGATTTAAAGTAGAAAGCATTATTTTAGTATCAAATGTCTCAGGGGTATGTTTTAAAAGGTGCCTAATATAAAATATATTGAGAAGCCCAGAAAAATAGAACACATTGTGCCCCATCACCGTAAATTGCTCGCAAAAATGTTGACCGCCAACTTTATAAGTTCCACCTATTACTGCATGTTCTGCCATTATTATTTTCATAGGCAATATGTGATGTTTATCTAAGTAACTTACTTCTTAAACGCATATTTTTCATAACACTGAAGAGTTTGTTCTGCTGCCCTGCGCCATGAAAATTTTTCTATATGTTTTTTACCTTTCAATACCAGTTCATTACGGATTCGCTGATCGCTTATAAGCAGTCTCATAGCATTGCTTATTGCCTGAATATCTTCCGGCTCAACGTATAATACCGCATCTCCAGCAATTTCTTTAAGTGCCCCTCTTCTTGTAGTTATTACAGGTATTTCAGCACTCATAGCTTCTAAAACAGGCAACCCAAAACCTTCATAAAGAGAGGGGAAAACCAGCATACTTGCATTAAGATATAAAGCCTTTAAATCATCCTCATTAACAAAGCCTGTAAACTTAATGCATTTTTTTTGTTCATCCGATAATTTATTACAAAATAGGTTCATACCTACTTTTTCTCCCATTCCCACTAATACCAATTGATATTGTATGGATTGTTTATCCAGCAAGTTTATGAAAGCGTTAATAAGACTTTGAGTGTTTTTTCTGGGATCGTACGCGGCAAACCCTAGAACATAGGGAGAAGTAATTTCATATTTTTTACGCAAAGAGTCAAGATTATGGCTTACAGGTAATTTAGAAAAATCCATAGTGGAAGCTGCATAAATCACCTCCACCGGGATATCAGGTGATAAAACTTGTTCTATATCTTTCTTAGAAGTTTCCGATACTGTTATTATGGCTCTAGCTTTTTCAACAACTCGTTTTATCAACATCTTACGATAATAGCGACCCACCCTCTGATATAAAGAATGGCTTGCAGGTAAAATTGATTCAGGGAAAAGGTACATTATATCGTAAATAGTGACTAATAATGGAACATCCACACCCCATAATGGCGCTGTATTAAAAGGACAATGTATTAAAGAAAGTCTTTCTTTCCTAAGAGCCAAAGGAAACGAAATTTGCTCCCATATAGGATAAATAGGTGGCATAATTACCTTTACAGCAAAATTTTTGTGATGAGGAACTGCGTCAATAGCAGCATGAGAATCCAAAAACAAGGTAAAGTTATGGTTTGCATCTAGTTTCGCAATATGATGAAGAAGATGATAA
The DNA here is from genome assembly GCA_964491945.1 of uncultured Verrucomicrobiota bacterium. GTDB lineage: Bacteria > Verrucomicrobiota > Kiritimatiellia > JAAZAB01 > JAAZAB01 > CAZBHO01. The sequence continues at coordinate 7,259 of CAZBHO010000023.1, forward strand.
ACGTAATTACCCATTCCCCTCTTATAAGAAATTAATCTTGCATCTATCCCTATATTAAGCTTCATTTGACTTTCTTTATACGAAGTTCATGGATAGCTAAAGTGCCAGTTCCAGAATAAAAAGAACGCACCTCTATAACTGGTGCCCTGTATTCACACATCTTATCCGTGATTTTAAAATATCCACAAAAATACTCTGACCAGAAGGCAGAACTCCCTCTTGCAGAAGACCGTATGGGATATATTTCTCGCCATTGTGCCACAAATAATAAACATCATATTTTCCTGCAATATCATTCGTATCAGAACTAATAGCTTCATAAATAAAATTAAATTGATATTCCCCTTTAGGTAATTCAATATACGGACCAAAAGTTAAACAACGAGAAGATCCTGAAGATAAAACACGACTTTTCCCCTTTACTGTATCCTTATCCCCAGGCAAAGTATATCCTTTAAAATAAATGCCATCTCTAATATCATCCATTCCATAATTCGTGTCTTTATAGTAACTTTTAATAAAAGAATTATTGGCGTAATTAAGAATTAGCCTATCCTCTCCCAGTTCATAAATATCATCAGGAGCACCAAAGAAATTAGTTAAAACTACTAAATTTAACTCGCGAGACTTATAGCCTTTATCTATCAAAATAAAAGATGGTGTTATTTTTCTACAAGTATATATATTATATAGCCTAACGAATGGTGATATCCCCCATATTTGTCCGATTCGTATTTTTTCTCTTGAAAATATCTCAATATATCTCGCATTCGAATAATCTGCCAAACCTTCTTTTAGATTACGTTCCTTACAATAATCATCTAACTTTTTTAACCACTCGGGATAAGGAGTTTTTAAAGCATTCTCTATAACATTAGAAAATTGCAATGGAGATTTGTACATCTGAAATGAAATGGCAATAATTGCTCCTATAAACAGCAACCATTTCATAATCTGTGTTCTATTTAAAAGAGGCGATGAAATTAACCATATAATAGGTACAATAACTAAAATAATATAATAACGCATGCCCGCAGTTCGAAAAACAATGGAGCCAAGTATTACAAAAAAAGAACTAATTAGATTAAATAAAGTGAAGTTATAATGTGCGGAGTTATCGTTTTTACACATTCTGAATAATACAAAAATAATCTGCAATAGAACAGCGGCTATAATATATATCTGCATATAAAAAGGCACAAAATGTAATAAAAAAGAATTAATAACATCAGAATAGTGTTCAAAGAGATAGAAAGGATTAAATGATATATATCCATCCAACAAATCTGTTGGGATACAACATTTAAATATAGCATAACCGAATATACTTGTGGAAGAAACAAACATAATGCGATACAGTGTTTCTTTCCTTTTATCAGGATTACGTTTGAAAATCACAGATAATAATAAAACTATAGGTAAAGCTATTTGAACAATATAGAGCAAATCTGAAAGACTCATAAGAAATGATATAATACCAATTAGAATGCAATCTTTTAGATTGGATAAAGGAGAAATATTTTTTGAGAAAATACCTTTAAAAACAAAATAAAGAACAAGAGGCATTACCCATGTTAACGAAGAATGATTAGAAACACCCAGTAAATATACCTTCCTTATATCTGCTAGAATATTTGTACAGGAAAAAGGCAATAGAGAGATGGAAACGAATAAAATTATATTAGTTTTAATCCATATGCTAGATTCTTCTAAAAAAAGTTCTGATAACTTACCCCACCAATAAATAACAAAGATAATATGAAACAAAATATAAAGTAAAATAGTAATTCTAAAATCATTAAATATGGTTTGAAACAGAAAATAAAATATCATTTCAGGGAAGATGGATGGAGCTGGTTGAAAATTCCACTCTTTAAAACTTCCTCCATATTCAACAATATCCTTATAAAGAAAAGGGATATAACATGATTCTGGATTTAATATCTGGCTTATAATGCTTCCTGTTTGCAGGTTTAATAATATCACTAAAGCAAATAATAACCAAGATACCCAATAAAGCACTTTATCCGTATTTAGTTTATTTAGCTTCATTATAAACCTCCATCAATTTATCTGCAGCTTTTTGCCAGGATAATTGCCTTACTCTTTCAAAACCTTTGTTAACAAGAGACTTAGTTAATGATGCATCTATAAGCAACGCTAAAATTGCATTTTTAATTTCTTCGTAATTTAATGGATTAACCAAAATGGCAGCATCTTGAGCAACCTCTGGTAAGGAACTAACATTTGAAGTTATAACAGGGCACCCACAAGCCATTGCTTCAATCACCGGCAAGCCATATCCTTCATAGAATGATGGATATATAAAGGCAAGTGCACCAGAATATAATGCAGGGAGATCCTGTTCTAAAACGCCACCAACATAAATTACATTTTTCACTAAGCCTACCTCTCTAATTAGAGATAAGGAACTTGTGTTGCGCCATTCATACCCAAATAATATCAAAGAAGGGATATCTACACGCTCAGATAATAATTTTTTATACGCCAACAAGATGTTTCTTAAATTTTTTCTAGGTTCCATAGAACCTATCGCCAGTAGATATGGCTGCCTAATGTGATACTTATCTAAAACTTCATTAAGCTTTTGAGATGATACTTGATTAAATATCTCATCAGGCGGTGTATGTATAACTTCTATTTTAGAAGCAGGAATTCCTAAAAATTTTATAATATCATCTGCCGTAGCTTTTGAAACGGTCAAAATTTTATCTGCATGATTTCTCACATTTTTCAATTTCAAATAATAATAGGCTTCGTGCACTACATTTCTGAAATATAGATCAGGAAATTTTAATGGAATAAGATCGTGGATTGTTACAATCCATTTAAAAAATTTTGAGCTTACGGGTCCTCCTTCATTAGGGGAATGCAAGACATCCACTGTATGGCGCCTGCATATAACTTCTAAAACAAAATGTTCCCATATTTCTTCAGGCAAATTGTAGGAAGAAGCAATTACTTTTAAATTATTATACGATGAATAAAAATTTTTTTTTGGAACAAGAAGATAGTATTCATTATCTTGATAATGGCGAGACAGCGCTTTTAGATAGCCATCCAGATATCTGGCTATTCCAGTCCGTGAAGTAAAAAGAGTGCGAGCATCAAAAGCAATTTTTAACATGCAGGCCTATCCTCAAAAGACGTGTCTTTAAAAACGATTATCGCTGTGCATATCTTATCTAAGATGCAGTGAAATACTATGTATAACAATAATGATACGCCTTTATCTAATAAGGTCGGAACAGAAAAAAATTGTATTAAATAAAACACTATAAAAGCAGTGTAACAGGAAATAGCCGCAGTAAACGGATTCATGCTATTTCGGACATTCCTTATAGCAAAAGCAGCAATAATTCCATAAATGAAAGAGAGTAGCGCTATCCCCATAAACCCACAAAAAATCCATCCTTCTCCTATAACTGTTGGAGAGAGTCCTCCTACATCAACATAGCGACCAAGTATAATTTCTGAAATAGTGTTTTCTAAACTTTTTGGAGCTTCTGCCATACGGAAGAGCCATAACACAGAATCAAGATAATATCTCATCAAGTCTGTAGCATTTGGAATATCGATATTACCTAGCAATATATAGTTAGGCATTTGTGAGACAAGATTACTAATCCTCGTCCCCATAATTACAAAAAAATCTTCATCTGATGCATAAATAGCATATAAATATGCGGTAAAAATAAGCATCAAGAAAAGAGCCATTATATTAAACTTAATGGACTTAAAATCCATTTCATAGTTTTCATAATTTTTTGAAACGAGAATGAATAAAAATATCAGGAAAAAGAAAAGGGGGGCTTTGGCGGTTGTAATAAAAAAAACAGATAACGTTATAATACAAATAATTACATCAATTAACAAAAGTTTTTTTCTAACCACTTGATGTAACGCCACTATTTCAAGTGTAGCTACAGGCAGGAATACTTCCATAAGCCTTTTTAAAAGTCCTGAACCTTGCCCTAATGATGCTCTTGTTTTAGGATCTGTTAAAAGCGGTATATCTGAAAAACTAAAAAGAATTACTGTGGCTAGTAAGGCAATGCACCATAATATCCATGGTGTGAGATAAGAAACAGGAGTTATATTATTTGAAAAATTTTTCCTACCAAAAGGCACTATCCAAGCGCCAAGTTCATAAAATAAAGCTCCCAATAAGGTGGCTGGCAATAAATTTTCTGCCACTGGATATAATAAATTAAACTCCCCATAAAATGTTTCAGAAAAAAAGTATATAGAGAGCAATATACCTATAAAAATTCCTCTATTTATCCAATGAAAAAAGGAGTATGGAGAAAAATAAAGAAAAATAATTTTTTTTATCATTTCATTCTGCCCTTTGCCATAATACTTTCCGTAAAACAATAGGAGAACCACCCTGATATATAGCCCTATTTTCTATTCGCGACATATCTTTTATAAAATCTACAGTTAAATCAAAACTCTGAAATTTGTCTGTTGACGTAAAATTCTGTTCAAAGATATTAGAAGATGCAATAATATTGGAAGAACCTTCAACCACATCAATATAAAGTATGCTATTCGTGGTGCCGGTTCTTTCAAGCAATTGGAAGAAGAAACTAACCTTATACCTGCCAGCTTTAAATGGAAGATATGGTCCATAAGCCAGAGCTTTTCCTGTTTCTACATCTCTCCCTATCTTTCTGGAACCATCTGGAGTTACACTGCAAGAATAATCACTATGTAATTCTGCGGCGATAAATGACACCCCTACCTCAATACTATCTCTTTCTCTATTACCCAAAACGGCTGGCTCATACTTTAAGAGCATCTCTTTATCGGTATGAAATACCTGAGTAAAATTATTAAATACAAAATTTGGTGAATAAAAAGTATCAAATAGATGATATGAACTACTACGCCAGTAGTGTCTATCTCTGGCACTCACGAGAACATAAGGAACACAAGAGTTGGTTCTGGAAGATAATAGCTTTAAGATATTATTTGCATTAGATGCCTCATCTGATGTCAAAATATAACTTAACCTATCCAAATAATACGGATGGCATGAGCCGATAATAAAAATTTCTGCATTAGATGGAGTAGAATTGTTAATAAAATCTGTTACAGGTTTAGAAGGTAAATATGTTATGGCTGCAAGATGTTTTTCAAGAAATTCTTCTTTAGAGTATTGCTTTAAAACTAAATCATTTGCATGATAAAATTGTTTCGTATTAAGACAAAAGTATGTAAACGATAACGCTAGAATTATACTAGCATAGGTAGAGCCTAAAATTTTTCTCTTCTCAATAATTATGCAAATAGCGCCACCTATCCCTAAAGCTACTAGCACAATAATTTGTCCCATAAAACGAGTTGCTTGCATCTTTCCGAACCATAAAGTTACATATAGTACCACAAATATTATGAACCATTGCATTTGCAAATTTTTAATAAATCCAAAAAATGCCACAGGTAAAAACAACAAAATAACGAACCCGAAACTTTCAGCATACGACGTACTTGTTAGTACCCCCTTAAACCCTAATTGCCACAACAGTCTAAAAAAGTCAAAAAAAGAATTGTAGTTTTCGGCAAAATCACCAGCAGCTTTTGCAAAATATAGAAAGTCCCCTTTAACTAGCCATGCCTTAATAAACCAGTGAGAAGAGAGCAAGGCAACAGGAATAAGAATAGCCCCAATAGAGAAAAACAAATATTTTACAGCTATCATAAGATTACAACGATTCCTATAAAAAACTAATAAGGAAATTATCAAGATAAATATGGCTAATGATATTAGTGAAAAGGGACGTATGTTAATAGCAAATGCTATAAAGCAACCCAGAACCACAAAATTACGAATCTTCATATCCCTGATACATTCTATAAAGCTATAAATCGCTAAAAGTTCAAATAAAAACCACTGAAAATCTATTTTCCCAGAATTTGCTAAATAGCCACACATCGGAGTAGTGATAAAGATTGCTGCACTGATTAACCCAGCAAGTTTAGAATAAATTTTGTTCCCAATCAAAACAATCGATAATACGACCATACATTCAAACACCCAATTAAACAATAAAGCAAGAGTTTCAGATTTCGCAAGAAAGGCTAACGTATAAATCATAAAGCCATTGAGAGGCACCCAATTTGTCAGATTTTTCCAGCAGAGCGGCATAAAATCTATCTTGTGCAACAGGGCATATTGCTTTGGATATGTTAGATAGATAGACAATGTATCTCCTTCAATAGGAGGCATAAATACATTGCGAAAATTGACTATTAACTGCAAAACTATTATCCCAATAGCAAGAAAATCCAGTAATGTTATACTTTCTCCTTGAACATTAACACTAAAATTTAGTTTGTACGTTTTATATAAGATTATATATCCCAACAAAACAAAGGGGGATAAAAAAGCGAATAAGAACAAAACATATTTGATCTCTAATAAAGAAAAAACACCTAAACAGTAAATAAGGAGCTGAAATATACCTATGCCCAACGCAGCTGAGGTTAAAAGTTTTTACCATAAAAATAACTTAAAATGCTTAAATAAATCAATAAAACACAAGCCTATCCCCGTACATACAAATAACACCCAGATAACCCATAACAAGTCTTTCCATAATTTAAATATAAGCTTCAGGATATGAACTGTAATTTGTAATAACTCTTGCAAAGAAACATCAAAAACATAGTTAAATACACCTAACAAGCAAAGTATAACCCATATAGTCATAAAAAGAACATAGCTTATATTACTTTTTAACCAAGTCATATACTTTTTCCTTTCACGATTTTAGCCTTATCCCATAAGAAATAGAAATAGGCAAAATAGAAGCGTTGCTTTTTGCAATAGGAGGTATGCCGCTATTTCCCCATGCTGCAAGCAATTCTATACTGTTATTTGTGATATTAATCATAACTTCCAGAGTACAATCCTGCCCATTCATTCTGGCTAATGCGCCAAAATTCCATACACCAGCAAGATGAACTGGCATAAAATTGCTTATTCTAAAAATCTCTCTACTCTCATCAAAAAAAGCAGGCAAGAATTTTGAAACAAAATGAGCATTAAAAGAGCGATATTTCAGCCTTTCATCAGGATGAGCTGTATAAACAAAAGTGCCAGCCTCGGTAATTACATCCTTGCCATCAATCATAAGTTCAATAGAAAAAGCGTCATAATGCAAATGAGCGCCACCTTCTCTTAATTCCTTAGGCCCAGAGCGGAATGCCAAATAAGCTCCTGGATGCTTAAAAATACAAAGCCCAAAATCAGGAAAAACTTTCATCTGCCACAAAGAATAATCCAGATCAGCAGGTCAGGAAATCTCATATATTTTATGATTGGCACTCTTAAGAATTCTTGAACGCTCCACCTCATAATTGAGTTTTTGAGGCCTATGTATTAAACTCTTTTCTCCAGCTTTTAATTTTTTCCCATAAGTAAAAACACTAACTAACTGATAAGTAAATGAATTATTTAAAGCATTTAATTCCACAAGATCTTTATTCAATATCGTAGAGCCAATAACAAGCAGTTCTTTGTGATTTAAAAAATCCTGTTCATAATGCATTTTTTCATCAGATAGCTCATTAAATTTTGAAAGATTCAAATACTTTTCTCTAGCTGATGCTATTGGCTCTGCCATATAAGGGACATCAAATGCAAAAAATCTGCCGCTATCATTATCACCAATTTGAGGGATATGCCCATCAGGCTTAATAATGGAAGCGGTAAAATCCACCACTTTTTCCAGTTTGGCTGCCATCTCGTTCAATTTCTCTTTTAGGAAAGAGTTGAATCCTTTATCATTGGCACAAGATGCAAGCTTGCCATCAAGCATATGCATAAGCAAAGCCACGCACCACAGAACCATTTCAGTAGAAAGTCTATGATATGATGTTGAATTCTCAAAAGAAGCGCCATCTTCAAGAAACTGATGCTCTATTTCTCTAAAAAATTCCCTAACAGCAAAGCTAAACCATTTTTGAGTTTGCTTTGTAACAGGCAACCATGCAAGCGCATAAATAAGTCCACATATATTAGCAAGATAATGATTGTTTCTATAACGAGGATGCCACTCTAAATTCTTTATTATATGAAAGCTATGTTCATAGACCGATCTCCTAAATACATCATTAAAAGCTATATCAAGGTCAGCACCACTAATTCTAAAAAGCTCATAAGCCATCACCCAGTTTGCAACTCGTATTGCCACATCCATAGTGCAGCTCCAATTAACACCCCAACGTGGTGGATTTGTGGCAATAAAATCTAATATCTGATTACGAAATTCAAGAAAACACATTTTGGCAAAATCAGGATTTGATGCCTTGTATTTTCCAAAAGCGCAGGCAAGAAGAGGCAAATGTTGCATTCTGGAAAGTTCCCACGGCACTTTAACATCAGCCCCGTAGATATCCCCATACTTAATATGATAATACCATGTCTTTTCCGACCATCTATAGCCCGACTTAAAATCGAGCTGCCAATCTATTGGTGAATAGGTGTAGCCCTCATTAGATTCCTTATAAATCAATTGCCAAACTTCTTTAGCCACTGAAGCGTTAGCAGAATTTAATCTGCCCTTCAGCCAGTTACCATTTGCATCTATTGGCGGGGCTTCAATTGGCGGGAAAGCAATATCCATAAAGCCTATGCACTTCATACCATATTTTACCTTGACCCATCCGCTACCAAGCAAATTGAAACGATGTTCAAGGTAATACTCCAAAACTTGCTGTGGGATAGAAAATTTTTGCCACATTTCTTCTGAGAGTTCAGTTTCAAGAAAACCTATTTCAGCATTGTTATTTAGCTCCTTGCAGCTCAAAAAAGAAGGCAAAAACTTATCTCTGAAAGGTAAAATTTTGCATCTAATTTTTTTTAAAACTCTATAGCAAAACCATAAGAAATCATATAACATATCAGCAAAAAATCCTAAAACCTCATCAATATTATATTTTAATCCAAAGCAGGCAATTGCATTACAAAATCTTTTCGCTTTTGAAACATTCTTCAGCCTTTATTCTATGAGTTAGCCTTTATCAGTTCCCTTGCCTTTAGCATTGTTAGGAAATTAAAACCTCCAAAAGAGCATAGTGTTGCTATGGCAGTGCCTATTGCTTTTAAATGGGGGATAAGCATTACATTTAACAGCACTGCCACGAGCAGGAAGACCCCACCATAAAAGCAAAGCCACTGGAACGCTTCAAAGCGCATCACGATATTAACATAAGGGCTCAATGCAAAAGAAATAATTGAGGAAACTGCCAGAATTCTGAATATGGGAATGGCTTCTGGATACTTTCCATTATCCACCAAAGGGATCAGCCAACCTGCCAGCGCTATTGCCAGCAAGACTATTGGCATAATAAAGAGCAAAAACTTATTTGTATCTCGGACTATTTTATAAAGCTCATCAGATGTTTTTGCCTTTTCAATGTATGGCAAAAGGACAGAATGAACCGCCGTAAGAGTAAGCATAATTAAGCCATAATATCTTGCAGCAGAGCCATAAGAAGCGAGCGAAAGCTCATCACTCATTTTTTTTAGCATAAATATATCAACCTGTCCTAAAACAGCAATAATAACAAAATAAAAGAACAAACTTACATATTTACCTTTTAAAATTTGTCTGCCGATTTCAATGGCTTTTAAAAAGCTGATTGTTTCCTTAAAAAGTTTATCAGCCACTATTAGAAATGCAGTTCCTATAGTGATTGCCAATATCCATATTGTTTGTAGGGCTGTTATTTGGTTGTTTTTGGCTTTGATTATAAGTAAAACTATTATCAAACACAAAAACGCCCTAACCACTTCAATTAGAGCAAACCTATTAAAGTTAAGTTCTTTTTGATAAATTGTCCTTATATAATCTAATCCTGAAATAGCCAGAACATAAATTAGGATGGCAGAATGCATAAATACGCTAAAAGGACTAAAGAAAAGCCCTATAATTGCGATGCAGCTAATCACAATGAGTTGCAACAGGAATAGCGAAAAATCACGCTCTTTAATTCCAAGCGAAGCTGCGCTAACGATATACACTCTATTAAAAGCGCCGCTGATTACCTGCATTAAAATTGCGGCTATTGCCATAGCAAAAGTAAAAAGCGCATATTCATCTGGTGGCATAAACCGAATGAGTAAAAGCGTTAAAAATCCAAGAAAAACTTTTGCAAGAAAATCAAGGGAGAAAACTTTTATTATGTTTCTATACATTAGCTATACACACAATTTATCTTCAACATCAAATGCCATCTGCATTACTTCCAATTGCTCATTAAGCGGAATAGGATATTTGCCACTCTTAATGCCATCAAGAAATGCTACCAGCTCCTCATAATGCCCTTTTGAATTAGAACGCACCAGCTCTTTGTTATTGAACGTTAAAACAGAATAATTATTCAACACCGCCACATTCCCATCAAAGAAAAATTCCGCTTGCTCTTTTGGATGACTGTTATTCCCAAGCGAACTGTAAACCACATTTGCAAGAGAGCCATCAGTAAATTCTATTAAAACGGCAAAATTATCTATCTTCCTATAGTAGGATGATGCAGGCGTTATCGTCTTTACCTCTAAAGCTCTATATTCGCTTGCCACAATAAATCGCAAAAAATCATAAATATGGCATGCCTCACCGATATTTCTGCCACCACCTTCGTTCGTATGCACCCAATGATCATAAGGAATATAACCGGCATTAACTCTATAGGTGATAATCATAGGATGGGCTCTTTTTGAAACGAGCTCCCGCAGCTTGCTGGCAAAAGGTGAAAAACGCCTATTAAAGCCTGTTTGTAAAACTGGTAAATTTTTGCCAGAGTTGGAGCTATAAAAATTTTTTATTTTTTCAAGCTCTATGCGGTTAAGAGCAAGTGGCTTTTCAACAAAAACGTTTTTTCCAGATTGCAGAGCTTTAAGACTCATCTCCGCATGCAGGTTATGTCTTGTGGCTATCAAGACCGCCTCTATATTTTTATCTGCAAGGATTTCTTCAAAATCTGTGGTAGCAACTCTAGCCTCGTATTGCCTAGCAAGATTTATAGCATCAACCCCATTAAGAGTGCAAATGGCTTCTATAACGCACTTATCAGACAATTGCTTTAAAATTGGCAGATGCATCGCCTTAGCAAAAGCGCCAGCACCAATAAGAGCAATACGCACCTTATCAGCAGTCATCTTTTTAACAGGCGCATCTTTCAATTCTATCTTTCTGGTTGGCAATTTTATATCTGCTTCAGGATATTGAAGTAATATAGCAAGAGGCTTTTCCGATGCATTGAAAGCCTGATAAGCCATTTGAGCTTCTTCAAGAGAAAAAGTTTTTTCTATTAATGGCTCTATTTGCAGCTTTCTTTCTGCGCATAATTTCAAAAATTGAGTTAGATTACGATTTTCTGTCCACCTTATATAGGGCAACGGATAATCAAGCCCAAGTTCTTCATATTTAGAATCGTAGCGTCCCGGCCCATAAGAGCAAGATATCATAAAATCAAGCTCTTTTGCATACATATCGTCACGATTGATATTAAGTCCCACCACCCCCACCAGCACAACTCTTCCTCTTTTGCGGCACATTTTGAATGCCTTTGAAATGATCTCATCAGAGGAGCTTGATGCTGTGATTATCACCCCATCAGCGCCATAACCATCAGTGAGCCTTGCAATATGCTGTTCTGCTGAATCAATGTTTTCTTCATCTATGCAGAAATCCATTCCTAACTTTTCTGCCAGAGCCATTCTTTTCTTATCAGGATCTATACCTGCAACATAGCAGCCATTAGCCTTAAGAATTTGCACTGCAAGCTGACCAAGCAACCCAAGCCCTATAACTACGACCGTTTCGCCTAGTGTTGGGTTAAATCTTCTTACACCTTGCAAGGCAATTGCGCCAAGTGTTGCAACTGATGCATTCTGATAAGAGAGCTCATCAGGAATAAGCGCAATAAGGTTGCGCGGCACGGCAATATATTCAGCATGATATGCGCATTGAGCCCCCGCACAGGAGACTCTATCACCCAGCTTGATGTCATCTATGCCAGTACCAATGGCCACCACTTCACCCGCAGCTGAATAGCCAAGCGGCGAATACGCATCTATTTTTGAGCACACAAACTGCGCCGCATTCATCACACCCTGTCTGGATGCAAGAGCAAAAGCTTTCTTTAGCTGTTCAGGTTTTTGTAAAACTTTCTTCCAGAGCGGAGTGCCACTTGCCTTAATAATAGAGCCCTCCGTACCGGGCGAAATGCACGAATACCTTACCTTAACCAATACCTCCCCTACCCCAACATCAGGCGCAGGAACATCAATAACTTCTACTTTACCTTGTTTCAGAACAACCTGTTTCATTGTATCACCTTATATAACCTTGTCCATCCTGCCAAACCTGGTGTATGTGGATAATCACGAATCTTTAGTAAATGAAATGTTATACCATCTATCGTAATAGTTGGCATATTAGTATCTGTGCTATCAAAAATCTGCTTTAAAACACTATTTCGTAAAAATGGTCTATAATTTACCGCATCATTTGCAAGCCAATAATTTGGCTTATATTTTTTTATAAAAGACAACAAATCACTATTATGTAGATATGGTGCAATTTTGCCATCAGTAATGCCATCAAGAGATAAAACTTTTATATCATCTCGCAACCAATATCTACTCTGAACTTCATAAGCTAATAATATAGCTTCTCTTTCTAGTATTCCATTTAAATATTCAGCAATACCCCTTTCTGTTATTACATCAAACGAATAGCCACGTTGCTTTAATTGGCTTATTGATAGATATGTATCTTTTAAAGGCACATAAGAAAAACTATATAGCAAAAAGAACCATAATAAGACATAACGATTTGCCACTTGCAAAAACATATTTATCCCATTAGCTAATCCATAACATAAAAATGGAAATACCACATTTAAATATCTGCCAGTATCACATGTAATAGGAATAATAAGCGTAAAAAGCACTAAATAACAAGCCAAAGTGCATAGCAAAAATCTTTTTAATAGTTGACATGAATTTGGTAAAGCCATAATGCCAACATAAGATATAGAAAACCATAAGAGTTGTGGAAAAGTAAGAAATAAGTCTTTAATTGGGTTAAGACTGTAAGAAATGTTGTGCCATCGCGATGCTGCCTCTTTTAATGCAAAACTGCGGCAATATCCAGAGTTGGATATTACACCAGTAGCCCAAAAAGAATAACCATAATAAGATAGTGCTGGGATCAAAGTTATTGCCATAAAGAGAATATAATACCAACCAATATGTTTAATTACCTTTTTGCTAATAAAAATTATAATTATCAAAGACGTCAACATCATTTCTGGACGTATTAAAGGCAAAATACCAATAAAAATAGCTATAACCGCTAACCAATACTTATGTGTTATGATTTTCTCAAAATCTCTCATTAAATACATAACGACAATACTCGCTAGAGCAACTAATGAAGTTTCATAAATCAATACAGTAGGAATAAAATAATAGAAAAGTAACACACAAGCCGCTACTAATATAGCAATCAGATGATTATCCTTTTTAGTAAACATTACAAACAAAATTAAAGCAATTAACATGAAACATACAGAAATCCATTTGCCTGCTATATAAGGCTTATCAAAAATAAATGCTGCAGATAATATCAAAGCCCATATGGGAGAGGTGCTACCAGAAGAAAATTCTCCTGGATTAAAAGAAAAAATATCTCCTTTAGCGTTCTGCTTAGCATAGCTAAAATAAATACTTGAATCTCCATGATAAACGTCAAAGAGATTATAACATCCCAAAACAATATAAACGAATAAACTAATAGCTAAAACAAAGGCCAATAAAATGGATATATAACGCTGCATAACTTTGTTATTGTTTTACAATAAATTTCTTCCACCACTCGGCAAGAACAAAGAGCGTCCAGACTTTGCTTGAATGTCTATTTGATAAAATTTGATCAACCTTTTCAGAATTAAAGATTCCTGTATCTTTCAATAATGCAATGGAAGATTTAACTTTTTTATAGAGCTCTTCTTCATACAGCCATCTGAAGAGTGGCACAGAAAAACCCTGTTTTTTCCTATTTATGATTTCTTCTGGTATCACATTTCTCACAGCCTTTTTTAGGAGATATTTGAGCTTTCTGTTTTTAAATTTTATTTTAGAAGGAATACTAAATGCAAGCTCAACAAATTTATGATCCAAAAATGGCACTCTCGCTTCAAGGCTAACCGCCATGCTCATTTTATCTACCCGCATAAGAAGCAATTCGGGCAATCTAAAATTAAGGTCAATATAAGTCATCCAGTTTAACCAATCACCTGATTGAGCTTTCTCGCAGAACCTCTGATATAGCGGAGCAATCACTTCCCACGAAGTATAACCATCAATTCCTTTCAAGAATTTTTCTGAAAAAACATCCGATTTTTCAAAGTGATTAAAACTTTCTGCACCGCCCCAGAAGACTGGCTGCCCACTACCAGCCCTGTGCACATATTCGCATAAAAATCTATCCTGTTTGCCAGATACCTTCAATATAGGTGTAAAAAATGTTCTGGCTGCAAACCGCGTAAATGAATTTTCAAAAACTTTTTGAAATAAGAATGCCCTTTTCCACGCAGGATATCCATAAAAAAGTTCATCGGCACCTTCGCCAACCTGACAGACAATCACACCATTTTCCCTGGCAAGTTTTGAAACCGCATAAATAGGGAAACACACCGGATCTGCATTTGGCTCATCTTGATGATAAACCATAAGTTTTAAGAATTCATTAAGGTCATCGATTGTCAGGCGCTTCGCTATATGCTGCGCATTCACTTTATTTGCCATAAAAGCAGCATATTCAAGTTCTTTCTCATATTCAGGTATATTTCCAGAATACCCGATAGAAAAAGTATGAATAATCTGTGTTTCACCTTGTGAAAATAGCGCTGCATTGGTACTGGACTCTATGCCACCAGATAGAAACACTCCTATAGGCACATCGCTCATCTTACGCAATTGCACTGCAGTATTAAGTTCATTTAGGATGCCTTTTGCCAGCTCATCTTCATCATCTGTGTTTAAGTTGATAAGGTTATCAAGCACATCCCAATATCTCTCTTTGCAAATAACTCCTTCTTGATTCACCTTAATAAAGCAGCCCGGAGACAATTTGCATATATTTGCAAATAAAGTGGAAGGCGCCGGAGTGGTTAAAAAAGAAAGGTAATTATACAAAGCATATTCATCAACCCTTGCTCTATAACCTGGCAGCTTCAGCAATGCTTTAATTTCAGAAGCAAACGCAATAAAAGCATTATCCTGCACAATATAATAGAGAGGTTTAACGCCAATTCTATCTCGCACAAGGTAAAGCTCCTTCCTCCTTTCATCCCATAGTGCAAAAGCAAACATTCCTCTAAATTTTTTTATACATTCAATTCCCCACTGCTCGTAAGAATGGAGGATCACCTCCGTATCAGAATGGTCTGTCTTCCAATGATGAGTACCAAGCTCTTCCAGCTCCTTCTTTATTTCTCTGTGATTATATATCTCACCATTAAAAACAACCCATATCGTCGCATCTTCATTGCTCATAGGCTGTTTGGCAGAATCAGATAGGTCAACAATTGCAAGCCGCCTATGCGCCAGACCAACCATACAATTCCCATCAAGATATACCCCTGCCCCATCAGGGCCACGATGAACCATAGTATCACGCATTGTTTCTAGCAAAGATTGCGTGATAGCTATCCCATTATTTCTGTTGAACTTAAATACACCAGCAATGCCGCACATTTTTACCCAAAAAAATAATCATCAAAATAAACAGGGAGTTAGTTTGCTAAAACTTGTAGCAAGATAGAACCTTTTTTTAAAAGTGGAGATTAGACAGCACCTCGTATAACAGTTTTTGCCATTTCAAGCACAAATCTTGCGGCGTTAAGCATTTCCCTGGCATCCTCTTCGGTATACAAGAAAAGAGACGCCATGCCAGTTTCTTCATTGCCATAAAAACTCATCTAACGCTCCTGACGTAACCTTCGTGAAATAGAAATAATTGCTGCTATATTAGCTATAATAGAACTGTGTAATTTTTCAGAATGCATTTGTAAAAGAAAACTAACATCATGCAAACGTGGCACTTCAACGCCAGAATGGCGCAACACGGCTTTTAAAGAAAGTTCCACAACTTCTTGAGAACGTCTTACCACCATGTTCCATACGTTCTTTTGCAAGAAAGCTTCCGCCTCCT
This sequence comes from uncultured Verrucomicrobiota bacterium, assembly GCA_964491945.1. Lineage (GTDB taxonomy): Bacteria > Verrucomicrobiota > Kiritimatiellia > JAAZAB01 > JAAZAB01 > CAZBHO01. The sequence continues at coordinate 23,518 of CAZBHO010000023.1, forward strand.
CATAGATAAATGGAGCTTGTTTTAAATAAGCATAAGCTATATCACCATTAATCATATTGAGAAAATCTCGCCCGGCTTATAATCAGGTTTAAGCTACCAGTATCGGATATTGCCAATTTTATGTCATCGGGAACCCAATTCTTTGAGCCTATTACGCAGCCTTTCAAGTATTTCTGAAAAAAACCCATCCTTTTCATACAGAATTACCGCATCTTCCACCATATCAAGATAAATCGAT
>CAZBHO010000023.1:23771-40912 GCA_964491945.1 uncultured Verrucomicrobiota bacterium
ATCGATTTAATACGTTTTGCTTCTTCGGGCGTCTGCATAAAAATTATGTTTTTTTAGGTTTTAAATCAAGATTTAACCTTAAAACTTTGTAAAAATAAATTCTATGGCCACAACTAGGCAGACTTCGTCCCCGTCAATTATGCATCTATGTTTGCCTTACAGAGCAAAAAAATTGCGATGATTGTAAGGCATATCACCACAAAGTCAAGATTACAGCTTGATGTAAACATTACAAGTTAACAAAACACACTTCCTTTTTATGTCGAGTTGAAAATTGCTCAAATTAAGCAACAAAATACTCAAAAAGAGAAAAGAGAAAAAACTTCACCACATAGGGCTTTAGACCTGCACAGAGAAAACACATAGGAAGATTAAAAGCTAAAACCCAATTAATAGGTATTTTTACAAAAATTACTATTCCAATCCTTTTTTCTTCTCTCTGTGTTCTCTGTGACCTCTGTGGTTAAAAATCGTAAGCCAGATTAAAATGGTAAAAACTCAAAAAGCCAGAGTGCAAAAACTTCCCCACATATGGCTTTAGAGCTACACAGAGTATGAATTAAAGTTAAAGGCACGGATAAGTAACATAAAAAAATTTTATAATTATTTTATCTCTTTTGTTCTTATCTCAAGCTATCTGTGATGAGGATTTTATTATCATTTATTTATCTTCTTAAGGCAAGGCGAATGAGTTCTTCGGTTGATAATGATTCTTTACCTTGTACAGATGATACCATTTTATAAGCATCTGCGGCTTTAAAACCAAGAGCTATCAGGGCTTGCACGGCATCGTTTATAGCTTGAGATGTAGGAGATGTTGAGATAGGTTGTTGAGCAGTAATTTTTGCGCAAGCGGCAGCGGCGGCAAACTTATCTTTAAGCTCAACCACTATCCGTTCCGCCAGTTTTTTACCTATGCCTGAGATAGAAGCCAATCTTTTTGAGTCGCCAGATGCAATAGCGCTGACAAGTTCAGGTACGCTCAACCCACTTAAAACGCTTAAAGCTATTTTTGGCCCTATCCCAGAGACGTTAAGCAATTGGTTATATGTATAGCGTTCTTCTTCTGTCAGGAAGCCTATAAGAGTGTATTGATCTTCTCTGATATACTCTGAGATAAGCAATCGGCAGGTGGAGCCAGTTGCTGGCAATTTATCTGATGTGCTTAAAGGAATGAGTATTTCGTAGCCTATACCATTAACAATGAGGATGGCACGTGTTGGTGTTTTTTCAGCTAATATACCTTCCAAAAAGTAGATCATATTTTAAATTGGTTTTACGGTCTTAAGCAATCTATTAAGAGAAATTGAGTTAGCGTGGCAAAGTGCTATTGCCATTGCGTCAGCAGCATCTTCTGGAACATCAGCATCCAGGTGGAGAATGTGTTTTACCATTTTAATGATTTGCGATTTATCTGCGGAGCCAGAGCCAACAACTGCCTGTTTAACTTTTCTTGGTGAATACTCAAAAATGGGCACATCATACATTGCACAGATAGTTATCACAGCGCCACGCGCTTCACCAAGCACAAAAGCTGTTTTGAAATTCTTGCAATAAAAGACATCCTCAATAGCAACAGCATCTGGAGAAAAATTTTCAAGCCATTCGCCCACCTTATTGTGCAATTTTAGTAAGCACTGCGAAAGAGATGCCTGCGATGAATTTTTTATAACATCAAAATCAGCAAGTGCAAAACTATTCCCTTTTTTTGTTATTATCGCCAGTCCTGTTGAACGCAATGAGGTATCAATTCCCATAATACGTTCAGATGGCGAAGATACATTCATAGAGAGCATTAAGCTTCTATTGTCTTTAAAATTTCATCTGAGATGTCCATATTAGTATACACGTTTTGAACATCATCATTATCTTCTAGCGCTTCAATAAACTTCATTATGTTAGAAGCCATAGCCTTATCTGTGACAGGCACATATGAATCTGGAAGCAGAGTGATTTCAGAATTTACGGGCTTTATACCAGCCTTTTCAACTGCTGCAAGCACCTGTTCAAAGTTTGCAGGATCCGTAATAATCTCAAACATTCCATCATCTTTTTGCATATCTTCCGCTCCTGCATCAAGCACAATACCCATCAAAGTATCTTCATCTATGGCAGAAGCATCTATTAAGATTTGTCCTTTGCGCTTAAAGTTGCGGCTTACGGCACCTTGCTGAGCAAGATTACTGCCAAATCGTGTAAAGATGTGCCTGATTTCAGATGCGGCTCTATTTTTGTTATCTGTTAGAACCTTTACAACTATTGCCACACCACCACCGGCATAGCCTTCGTAGGTTATTTCTTCAAGCTGCTCGCCGGCAAGCTCGCCTGTTCCTTTTTTGATGGCTCGTTCTATATTATCTGCAGGCATATTTGCCGTTTTAGCTTTGGCTATAATTGTGCGCAGTGCAGGGTTTAAATCAGGATCTTTACCACCTGCTTTAACAGCAAGGGTGATTTCCTTGCTGAGCTTGCTAAAAATTTTACCACGTTTAGCGTCAGCGGCTCCTTTTTTATGTTGTATAGTTTTCCATTTACTATGACCACTCATATGTTTCTCCTATAACTTCCTTTTTAATATGTTATTTTGTGTTCGTTATATCAAACGATGGTTTCATTTTAAAGCCCAAAAATTCATCTTCACTGGCAGGAACATATTCCTGGATCCAGACGTTATTAAAATTAAAATTACTCAAAAAATCCACCACATCATCATACTCTTTTTTCAGTAACCTACGGTTAAGTGGTGGAGTGTTCGGCGCTTTATAAGCTGGAGTGTATTGGCTCATCAAGCTAATTCCAACATCAGGTCCTATTTCATCAGCCAAAAATTTTATTAAAGCTTTTGCCTCTTCTGTCAGCTCTGGCAAAACAAGAATGCGGCATATAACGCCTTTCTGCGCTATCCCATTTTCATCAAAAAGAAGCGCTCCTTTCTGTTTATACATTTCAAGAATGGCATTCCTTGCATTAGCAACATAGTTTTTAACTTTAGAAAAAGCATAAGCACTTGCTTCTTCAGAATATCTCAAATCTGGCAGGAATATATCAACAAATTCTTCCATCATCTTTATTGTTTCAACTCGTTCAAAGCCGCTTGTGTTATATACAACCAATGGCTTCTTTGAGTTGCGTTTAAAATGGCATAAAGCTTCACATATATCAGGCAACCACGGAGTTGGGGATACAAGATTTATGTTGTGGCATCCTTTTTCTATAAGGTACTCAAAAGCTTTTATCAAACCATCAACGCCGAGCATTTCCCCTTCCGCATTCTGGCTCCAGGGATAATTCTGACAGTAGATGCATTTCATTGTGCAACGGTTAAAAAAGACCGTTCCCGAACCGCGACTACCACTGATGGGAGGTTCCTCTCCAAAATGCGGAGCATAGCGATAAACCTCGGCCATATCGCCAGCGCCACAAAATCCCCTTTGTTTTTGTGTACGGTTAACGCCACATTTATGCGGACACAACTTGCAGTTAGCATATAAATTATGCCAATTCATAGAACATCAAAAATAGTATTCACGCATCGTGCCAAAAACTCATCTCAATCCTTACGTCAAATATAACAGTCTAAATTTAGCAAAAAGGCTTATTCTGCTTCTTCCTCTTTCACCTTTTCTGCAGCTGCAATTACCTTTTGTGCTATATTGCTCGGCACAATATCGTATCTTGCAAACTTCATTTCAAAAGAGCCTCGTCCACCAGTCATACTCCGTAGCTCGGAACAATATCTGAACATTTCAGCTTGTGGCACTTCTGCTGTAATTACCTGCAAACCATTTTCCACATCAACTCCCATAATTCTGCCACGCTTATGGTTCAAATCACCATTAATATCACCCATAAACTGATCAGGAATTGCCACTTTAACTGTCATTATTGGCTCAAGAAGAACAGGTTTTGCCTTTTGCAAAGCATCTTTCAATGCCCTTGCTGCGGCTATCTTAAAAGCAATTTCCGATGAATCAACCTCGTGATATGAGCCATCATAAACAGTTATCTTAATGTTCACCACAGGATAGCCTGCAAGCACTCCGTGCTGCATAGCTTCCAAAAAGCCCTTCTGACATGCAGGTAGGAAATTCTTTGGAATAACTCCACCAACAATCGCATCAACAAACCAGTCTTCATCCTCACTATGTTTTGGCTGAACTTTGCAATACACTTCTGCGTATTGCCCTCTACCACCAGATTGCTTCTTATGCTTGTAATGGCCTTCACCAACACCTGTACAAGTTTCGCGATACACAACTTTTGGCACTTTAAATTCAATATCTATACCAGCCCGCTTCTTTATAATTTCTCTTACCACCTCAAGTTGAGCATCGCCCATGCCTGAAAGCACAATTTCACGCGTTTCTTGAATACGCTCAATGTGAAGCGTTGGATCATCTTCCACTATACGATTTAAGCTTGTGCTTATCTTATCTTCATCAGCTTGATTCTTTGCCACAACAGCCATCCACACAACAGGCGATGGAAATGGAATGGCTGGCAATTGCAATGGAGTTGAAGAGGTGGAGAGAATATCGCCAACCTGAACATTTTTTAATTTCGGCAAAGCCACAATATCGCCAACACCAGCTTCCGTAACTGGAACTGCTTTTTTTCCTGCTGGCTGTAGAATTGCGCCTATCTTCTCTTTTGTGTTCTTGCCAACATTAAATAATTCCACTGCTTCTTTCAGCACCCCGCTATAAATTCTAACGTAACTTAATTTGCCAGCAAAAGGATCTGTAACGTTTCTCCATACATAAGCTATAACTTGACCATCCGCAGAAACATTAATTTTATTGCCTTTGGCATCTTTGAGCGAGACATCTAGCGGTGAAGGAAAATAGTGATATAAACCTTCAAGCAATTCATTTAATCCAAGATCTTTCTGCGCAACAACACAAAAGATAGGCACTAAAGCCCCAGAGGCAACTGCCTGTTTGACGCCTCTTGCAAGTTCTTCAGGAGAAAGCGCATCCCCATTTAGATATTTTTCTACAAGCTTATCATCAGTTTCAGCGGCTTTTTCCACTATGCCATTCTTATAATCCTGAACCACTCCTTCCGCAGAATTTAAAACATTTTCCACCTTATTGTTAGCAATAATTGTAAATGGCACACAGCCTTTACCCCACACAGCTTGAATATCACTTAACACTTTTTCAAAAGAAACATTTTCCTTATCCAGCCCTGTAATCACTATGCCACGTGGTTTTTGATTTTCCACGCAATACCGCCATGCCTTATGAGAACCTATCAATAAACCAGAAGCAGCATCAACCACTATGAGAGCTGAATCACACACTGCGCCAGTAGAGATGCGTTGTCCAATAAAATCATCAACACCGGGCGTATCCATCAAAACAAGCTTCATTGCTGAAGCTGCCCCCTTGATTTTTGGAACACCAGCACAATGATGAACATATATGCTTATTTTCCTTGAAATTTCTTCTTCTGTCCAATCACTAAAACTTGTGCCAGCCGCCACTGAGCCGGGCTGATCGGTTATACCAAGCTTTACCAGCAAAGCATCACACAATGTCGTTTTGCCGCTTGAGGAGTGACCAATCAGCATTACATTACGAACATCACTGATATTCATATTTCTTTTTCTCCAATTAATTACGTTAGGTTTTTAATGATTAGAGATAAGGAAGCTATCCTTATAGCAAAAAACATTTATTCTGCAAGCTTTTTACTAAAAAAAGAGGCTGTACGCTAACTATCTTCTGAAACAGTAAAAACTCCACCACAGATGAGTTTAGAGCTGCACAGAGAAAACAGAGAGGAAGATTTAAAGCTAAAAACAATCAACTGGTATTTTGGCAAAAATTACTATTCCAATCCTTTTTCTTCTCTTTGTGCTCTCTGTGATTAAAAATCGTAAGCCAGATTAAAATGGTAAAAACTTAAAAAACCAGAGTACGAAAAAATTCACCACAGAGGACTTGAAAACTCCACAGAGAAAAACCGCAGAGGGAGGAATTAGGATAAGCCATAACCAAAAAGCATTATTATAGCCAATTAACTTTCTAATTTTTTCTTTCTTCTCTGTACACTCTGTGGTTAAAGATCTCAAGCCAGATTCCACCATTTTTTCTCCATTCTGAAAAGTCGCACTAATAAAAACAGATAGCATAATTGAGATGCTTATAAAAATCATACTAAATGTGCGTATTTCGGTAGGAAAAGCAAATAACAGGTGAAGTAACAGATTAATAGGAAAAAAAAAAAAAAAATGCTGACGTATTGGTACCTGTAATTTTGGCCATACCTTCCATATAATCCCCATAAACATAGCGATAAAAACAAACACAGTCAAAATATTTTTAGGGCCAATTACACCATAAGTATCTTGAAACCACACATGGATATGCCAGTATAATGGCAATACAATGAAATCAAACAAATGGAATTCTACAGCCGAACCACCATTATCAGCATAAATTAGTTTTACCAATACATTAACTAACAAAGCTAAAAAAAAGCAACTTGTTGTTATGAAAGCAGCTTTGTTTGTATTAAAAACACTTCTTAATAAAGGATAGAGTCCTATCACAAAAAAAAGAAAGGCTTCTTTGTTAAATGTTGCAAAAATAGTAATTATTAAAAGCAATAGCCACTTACCACTTAAACTCATAAACACCGCTAAAGCCATAAAAAACAGTTCAGGAAAATCATAGAACGCTCCTCCTTGTGTTTGAAAATATGGGAGCATCATTCCTAAAACCAACGGTGACATAGTAGCTGCTGGTTCGCTTATACTAAGTTTCAAATTTATTGATCTTAAAACAAATAAAGAGGCAAATAAAAAACAAAATACTATGTAATATATCAACATATAACGACTTCTGCCTATCTTCTCTAACGCTTCTTTTCCAGTCTTAGAAAAGGTATGTTCGGGATAAAACTTACTACTGACAGCCATAAGATATTTTTCTGGAATAATTTTCTCCATAAAACCAGATAACCATATAACAAATTGTCTGTATACGTAAGGTTTTAAAGCGGTACCTTCTACTATTGGCACAATCCCTCCTGTCATACTTTTATCCACAAAAACATTTTTTCCATAATACCCCGAAAAAATAGCTGCAGCTCCTGCAAAATAGATGAAAATAATTAAAAAGGAAGAGCTGATTTTTTCCACAATAATCTTTTTCTTGATCAAAAATGGCCAGAAAATAGTTCCAGCAAAAATAATAGCAAAAGCTGAATACACTCCAATAACACCATTTGTTCTGCCAATGCGGCGATAGTGATCTATTGGTTATTTTAGAAAGAAATAATAAAAACCAATTATAAGCTGTGTTACTAACCAGAATAAGCAATACACATAAACCAACGATAGCTGATGAGGATATAAAAAATAGCTTCACTACTTTCCATAACTTACCATCGCTACGTACCTTTTTAATGTAGTCAACAAATTTTGGTATCATAACACAATATATCCAATGGCTCAAGAAACCCAAACCATTCAAGATTTTAAAATGTTAGAGCTTTTATACATACTGCTCAAGATATTTTTAAATATCCTGTGTTCAACTTAATAACTACAGAATATCGCTATATAACAAATGGAAATCCCTGCAACAACAAAAAAAATCAAATGCTTCCATAGTCAGATAAAAATTTATTTGCAACTGCAATAGCTTCTTTATCATCCTCGTATTGCAGAGTGATTCTTATGGCTGTGCAAACATTTTTAGATATATTCTGTAATGCTTCGTCATTAGAAATCCACACTTTATCACCCTTTTTGGTTGGCATATGTTCTTTTTTAAAATTCTGGTCTGGATCCCACCATCTTAAGAAAGTGCAAAATTTTTTATAATCACCTGACGTAGCTACGCGAGCAACAGCATTTAAAATGCAGCTATGCAACAAAGATGGTTTTTTATCCCATTTAGTCCTTTATACTTTTCAATAAGCATTTCCACACTATTACCACTCTGATTATTACTAATTTTATCTGTCAACTCATCAACATCATCAAAGCAGTCTTCTTCAACAACATAAAAATATCTGCTTTGAATTGCGCGATAAATAATCCAGCCAATACTATCTGCCAAAAATGGCGCAATATCAGTATCATTAAATTCTATTGCTTTTTTTAATAGCTTTTCCCCATACCCTATCGCGGCAATGGAATTACTCTTTTTTTCTATTTCTCTAAGTGTATTCCTTATAACTTGATAGATAACGCCATCATCAGGTAAATATACCTCAAAATCCATAGAACACGAACTAAGCCATTCGCCATTAAGAGCATTCTGAACATACTTATCATCTTTTGGAATTTTACTGGCAAGGAAATACAGCTCAGATATATAAAAATAACGATCTATAAGATCTTGTTCCTGTTGTGAGACCGAATATAGCACCCAGAACAACGCTTTTATCACCTCCACATCATTTGGATATTTTGCATAAGCATCTCTAGCAAGTGTAAGGGCTTCGTTGAGTTTGCTCTGCCTTCTTAAAGCGTATATCTGTGATACGTTAATCAATACACCTTCCTTTGTTATTAATTGTGTTATATCTTTACCTTTAATCAGGTTAACTTTAATGATTTTCCCTTTTTTATCATAGGTAAAATCAATAATGCTTTCTTCCTGGTCGTATAAAAAATGATACCTTGCTCCAAAAGGGAAGCGTTCTAGTTTGATTATATTTATGTTATGCTTTTCACAATTTGGTTTTATAAGATTTACATAAAGCTCATAAGTTATATCAGTGGTATCTGATGGTGCAAAATCAATTGGAACTTCGCTCTTTAAGAAGCATTCCTTGATAAGCTTTTCACTTTCCGTTTCAGCAGGATTATTAGTAATAATTTGAGGTGTAAAATTACCTTCCTTATCAAAATTTACATTCAAAATAACCTCACTATCTAAATACCTGATTTTGTACCTAACATAATAGTCATTAGAGGCAATCGTAACATCCATAATTTTCCCACCAATTTCAGCAAGGCTTTTTGCAAAATTAACATGTTTTTGCCTTAAAAAATGCGGGGCATTATCAAAACTTTCCAAAAAAGGGATGTTTATGTTTGTATTTTCTTTTAGCTCATTACCCACTCCATCAGAATTGTTTTCTATATTTAGGGAATTAATAGCTGCCGGTGGTTGAAATGATGAATTTAATGTTTTGTTATCAGGATGAGCATCTTTCTGAACACTTCCCTTATAAGTAGACACGTCACTCCACGGTTTGATATTCGGCAAGTCTATTCCATAGAGTTTGCTTTTTGCTCGTGTCAATGCTGTATATGTCCACCGCATAACATCAAGATATAGCCTGCATCTTTCAAAAAAAACTAATACATTATCCCATTCACCACCTTGTGCCTTATGGCAGGTTATAGCAAAACCAAAGTTTGCCCGCAATGCGTTAAGATATGGATCCGAAAGCATAATGTTATTAAATCTTGAATCTTTGCGACTCAACCCTTTATATCTATTTCTAAAATCAGCATATAAAGCCACAAACTCTTCGCCCGATATATCAGCTGATTCGCTATACAGAGCGTTTTCCAGAATTTTACAATCAATCTTAACTGCTTGATTTTGATCTTGAAACAATACCACACTAATATCTCTAAATGATAAAGTTATCTCCTTGTTTTCTTTTTTATAAAAGATACGAATTTTCCTTGTTTCCGAAAGATCTTTGACATCCGACACCCAAACAAGGTCTCCATTACTCAACCCCAATTTTCTATTATTTTGCACAACCACCAACCAATCCCCTCTTCTCAACGGTATAGGAGGTTTTGCATCAAATAGTGCAGAACGGATGATTTCATTATACTTATTTGCACTTTTATTTGAATGCGTGATGCATATAAAGTTAGGACTGGAGTGAGGCTGTTCTATGTATGGTTTATAATATCTTTTGGCAAGTTTCGGAACCACATTTACCTGCACCGGCACTATTTCCTTGCCATCTGCTTCAACGAATAATTCATTTAATATATTTTTCTCTATGTTTTCCCTGATTCTCGTTGCTGCAGCAAGAATTTTTGAAGAATAGCTATGCCTTACAACCTCTCTAAGTACAGCATGCTCCGCATCAATTGAGTATGTGCTTTTTAGATATTGAATATCCAATGCTGGAGAAGTATCCATATTCACAGGTGGAAGTTGAGCGGAATCCCCAACGAAGATAATTTTTGCCCTATTAAATGGCAAGTTGCAACCGGCATATGTTAATAAATCTTTTAGCAACTGCCCTGAGCCAAATTTGATATTTTCCTTGTCGGATTCTATATCTGATATAAGAGATGCCTCATCTATAAGCAAAACTTTATTGAGCTCGGAGTTGCGCTTATGATTATTAATATCAAAATGCAACTTAAGATTTATATAATTGATCTGTAATTCGTTTGTTTTATTATTATCTACATAATCTCCCACTATGCTATCCATCTGATATTCATCTACCATTAAAAAATCGTAAATAGCACTATGGATAGTCAAGGCTGGATAGCCAGTTTTCGTTTTCAAGATACGCGCACCTCTACCTGTGGGAGCAAGAAGCTGGAATGGGCGTTTCAAGTCATTTGCCAGCCAATCAGCAATTTTCTTCAGCAGAAAAGTTTTGCCTGTGCCAGCATATCCAATTAAAATAAAACAATGCTTCTTTGATGATGTGATAAAGAGTTTTATATTCCGAAACGCTATCTCTTGCTCTCTGGTAAGGCGCTCCATAGCTTCAGTTTGTTTATGAGATTAAAAATTAATCAAGATAACCCCTTTATCAGTCATCCCTCAAAATCATAGACAGGGAATTGTACAATTTCACCTTCAACGTTTTTAAAGATTTTCAGAGCCACTTGATACAGCTTCTCCCAATCTTCTTTTCCAACAGTCCTCGTGCCATGTGCAAGGATTGAATTGTTCCTTGCTTCAAGTGCGCTGCGAATATCCTCTTTATACCAATCATAAGTTTGGCCTGCATGATCCCCAAAAACATTAAGCAATTCATAACTACCTTCAAGCCCAAATCTCAAGAAAGTTTTGCCATCCTTTTGAACACTATATTTTTCCAAAAATTTTTCCCTTATTTTTTCTGGAATTTTTTCAGAATCGGCTTTTGAATTATCGATCTCAAATTTCTTCTTTAAAATAATTTTAGCATATTTTTCTATCGCAGAATATAGTCGTGCCACCGCATCCTCATATTTCTTTTCCTGATAGGCTCTACGCTTTGCATTTGCAATTAGATCCCAGACAATCACAAAATCATAATCCCCAGAAATAGCATTGCAAAGCTTTTCCAAACGCTCCTGTTGTTTCTTTATCTCTTCCGCAAATTGCAGCAACTTTGGCAGCACAGGAAAGTTTACTCTTTGTTTTAGCAATTTAACCAATGCCTCAAGGTGTTTTGCAAAATCCTGTTTTGCCTGTTTAAAATCAAATATATCCCAATGATGCAACCCTTTTACTACAAATCGTAGATTATGAATAATATCTTTCATCGCTTCATCGGAAACTTTATTTTCCATTTTCTCCAATAACTCTGCAGCATTGGCATATTGAGCAACATTGATTAACTTAAAAACATCCTGAATCTCGTAATAAACAGCTTCATTCCATGGATTAGGCAAATTGTATGTTTTCTCTTTGCCAGATATGACAATCCCTACGCCTTCTTTTGTCCTGCCATTTTGTTCTGCACCTATATAATTAAACTGACAGGGATATCTGGAAGAACACCAGACAACAGCCGCACTCATAACTTTTGTGCCGCCTGTAAAATCAACTATATCAGGGTATACATTAGGAAGCCCCATATTTTTCATCGCTCTTGGAACTTCCTCTAGCAAAATTTTAACACACTCTGATATATTTTGTGGATCAGTGGCTACTATTATTTCATGATCTATAGATTTTGGCAACTTCGGCAGTACTTCTTCAACTACGATCCGCCTTGTATCTGATGATGTAAAAAAAATAATTTTATCAGGGTCCAATTGATTTATGGAACACACAATTGGCTCCGGAGTTCCCCCAACACTGATGAGAAGGGATTTTTTAGGCAATTCTTTCATAAATGGCTAAGGATAGAATTTTGCGGTTTTAATTAATCCGCCTAATTTTTTGCCTGCTTTTTCCATAAGATCTGCAACTTTGTTTAGATTTTTAATTTTATCTTTTTCTTTACGTCCATCCCACACTGCAATTAACTTATAATATGGCTCTCCGTTATTTTGCTTAAACCAACCAACTTTCAATTTTAAAGATGAAGGCTTTCTTGGCTTCATTGAACCTAATGGATAACCAAGTTCTCGTAGCTCGTTATCACCTTTTCTATCTTCCCTGCCGCCTATAGTATCAGAAGCTATTTTTCTGAGTGCTTCAGGATTTTCCCTATCAACCAAAGCCAAAGTAAAGAATTTTAATTCTGTGTTCTCTAAAAGCTTTTTAGCTTGTTCTTGAAAATCTGATTCAGACATCGGATGATTAAACCAAACGCTGCCGGCAGCTCTGTTCCCTCTATTCCCCAGCGCACCAAGCAATACCCATGCCTTTATAACATTCTGAAGCACACATGAATATTCTGGAGAAAGTTCCTTATTCCTGTTGGATATAATGAGCTTAAATCTAGTTTTTTCTCCGAATGCAGTTTTATTTCCTCCTCCATTATTCTTATGAGGCAACACAGGATATTTTTGTATAGAATGATCTATAATCTCTACACGCACAACTATGTTTGAAGCACGAGCGCTATTTTTACCACCAGCTTCTCCAAATATATGGCTTTTAACATCTGTTTCGTTAGTGTTATGATACAAAGCATCGAACCACCATCTTAACATACCTCTGATAGAAGATGCCCTAATTTCTGGCATATCATCATAGGCACCTCTGCAAAAGCAAGGCGTAAGAAACAATAGTTCTTCTTCAAATAATATCTTATTCATTTTGGATACCACGGTTGTTTTTGTATTTCTTTATATTCATTTTTACTGGTTTCTTCTTTAAATTTTTTTAACCACAATTCATTTTCTGGCTTTTTAAGAATTCCCACCTCTTTAGATAATTTGTTCCATTGGCCCTTATCATCAAGCAATTTTAAAACCCTATTTTCAAAAGTTTTTTCATTATAATCAGAACTCCTTTCTTTTTGAGAAGGTTGTAAGCCAGCTTCTTGTTGGCTACTTTTTGGAACACCTGGTTCAAATCCAAACCAGCCATATCCTGCACCAGTTTTGGCACCAATTCCATTTTCAGTAATGGCTGACTTAATCCAACGTTTAGCAGTATTAAGAATATCTTTCTTATCTAATATCTCTTCAGCTTTCTTAGGTAAATTCCTAACCATCACCGCAGCGAATCCAAATTCAGAACCTTCTTTAACTACGGGGAAGAAATTCGGTACAAGACGTTCTCTCGTATGTGGATTAATCATATCCACAACTATTTTCACATTTTCTCCGGGATAAGCTGGCAAAAAACACAAGCAACCCTTAAATTCTTCTACTCCAACTTCGCTTTTAACATCTTTATCAATCCCTTTTCCAAAAGCCCAGCAAAAATCACCTTTTTTCAAGTCCTGCTCTCCAAATCCAAATATAACTAAAGCTTTATACAAAAGATCTTTTTTGGAATTTAAATCCTTTTTAATCTCCCACAATGCATAGTGACGAGTAACACCTTTTACCGCACTCCCCGGTATAAAAGGCATTCCTGATATTCTATCAAGTGAAATACCAGCATTTTCAATAACTCCACCAGCCTGATTAATTATTAAACGGCTCTTCAGATATGCCTTAAAAGTTACGGCATTTTCACCAAAATAATCCTTTGCCTGTTTAAGCAAAGTATTCATCCTGATTGAACTCACCTTAGTGTCATTAGGATCCTCATGTGCAATTTTGCTCATCCCATCAAGAATTCTTAAATCACGATTAGCTTTATCAATGTTATGCTGGTCACTTTTATTACGCTTAAGTTTTTCTCGCCTAATACTTTTATCTTTGTTAAACAACCCACTCGTATTTTCTGCAATTCTATAAATTGACCATTTGGAGGCATCGTCAATTTTATCTAATGTTGTTTCAAAAAGCAGCCATTTTGGCAACGAAAATTTGTAATAGAGTAAAGCTTTATTATCAACCTTCTCTGCAAATTCACCTATTGCTTTTGCAACGTCTTTTGCTAAAGGAATTTTACTCATGTGCATCCTCACGATGATTATCTTCTTTCCCTTTGCCTTTTACAACAAAACGCCTTGCATAGCAAAGCCATGCCATAGCTTCTTCTGTGGCTCTTCTTAAAGTAAAGCTATCTTGGTCTAATAAGAATTTTAGAAGATCTTCCAGTTTTGGCTCATTTTGACCACCCTGATTATTAAACTTTAAAATGCCAATTTCTGGTAAAGCAAGATGTTTGGCTATTGCATTAAAACAAAGATAAAAACCATTATCTTTATTTTTTCTTTTGTCTTGTCCTTTTCCTTCCTGTTGTTTTTGATAGGCAAATGCAGCGGCAGCGAGCAAGCCATGAGCCATAATCATTGCTGGCAGCTTTTTTACTACATCCCCACCTTCAGTATTAACTATTTCTTGACCACAATTTGCAAAATCTAATGCGCTTTTTGCTCTAATTTGATCTAAATTCTTCATAATCCATTCTCCTTTTTTAAACTAAAGAAACAGAACAAAAACCTAATCCTGTGGTATTGCTACCACCAAACTGCAAAAGCGTATTTTTAATTTTCCCTATAATCTCATCTATTGCATTATCCTTTTTAATAATAGTCATCGTAGAATAAAAAAGAGTCTCAGATGGAACTGTTTCTTCATTGAACAATGCACCGGGCTTGGTTGTGCCTGTTTTTGGATCAATTGCAATATGCTGGCTTATTTCACAAGTATTTTGCACATAAAACGAAAAATCATCGTCCGATAACATCACAAACCTATTACTACAACTAGCCCATACATCATCCATGATTATTGACAACAATTCTTTTTCCAAATCTTCAGGGAACTTACCTTTGTATGCCATACGATATTCCTCAAGAACAACATCATTTGAATTAAGCTTAATCTTATCGCCAGCCAAACACTCCATAGGCTGCAAATTATCTGGAATGGGAGCAGCAAGCTTACCTCCATCGCGTTTAAAGCGACTTAATGCGAGCGGACAAGTTGCCATAGCAAAGGCACCTTTAGCTGATCGCACAGGGAAAGCTAATATCCTTGCTTCACCAAAAGATATTTTACCACTAGCATCATTTTCTCCAAAAATGGCATTCACCTCTTTTTCATCTCCACTTTTTTCCCTCCTATACCAATCGCGCAAGACGCCTTTTATTGATGAGCCCGGAATTATAGGAAAACCTGTATGACGCTCCCTAATAATCGGCTGGTCAATCGCTCCGACAGAGCTGCCTGATCCTACATGCAATGGGGTCCTCGTGAATATATACATTAGCTTTCTTTCCATAAACGTCTCCTTTCTTATTTTGTTTTTGATTTAAAAAGTTCAGAATAGTCCCACACACCACAAACACCTATTCCGAATCCTTGTTCCCCAAAAAGAGTGCTGCGGCGTCTAATAATTTGATTATATGAGTTTGCGTTTGAGTTATTACCATACCAGTTCAACGCCGCAGCAAGCTCCTTTGCATCTTTTCCTTCAAAATAATAAACTGCTCCTGCTGGTACCGCAAGAATAGTAGGACGTGCCCCATGCGGTTGCTTTTTTTCAGATAACCCACTATCGCCTTTTTCCACTAAATGCAACCTCTCGCTCCAGCCGCTTATGGCAATTGGCTTTGGAATTGCGGCTGCAACAAGTTTACAGTTGATTTTCTCCATGCCGCGCACACGCTTTCGCCATTTCTCACGAGTTTCATCAGCACCACGCATAGTATCGCCCTTCTTTAAAAGAACATCCCCAGTTTCTGGATCAACCCAGTTCGGTAGCCAACCGCCCGGATGCGCCTTCGTTTGATCGCCCTGCTTTATCTCAGGAAACATCGCAGGAGAAAGCAAAACCCATTTGACCCTATCACCTTCAACCTCACAACCAACGGGCAAAATATCTGCTAGTTTTATTGACTTTTCTTCCACCACACTACATGCCCTTTGCTGTCCTGCAACTATTATGATATTATCCTTTTTAATGAGTTCATCCATCCGCTCTACGTAATTAGCACCGCCATTTTTTACAGGCATTTCTGCCACAACACCCATTGACACCCCTTCTTTTAAACGCATGTATTCCGCAGAATAAATATGCTCGCCATCCTGCACCTGCCTTTCAGGATCAATTCCTATCCCAGTAAGCCACTCGGATTCATAAAAGCACCTATCATCTTTACCAGCTTGCTCAAGAAAAGATACATCACCTGCAAGATATTTCTCAAACTCTTCTTTGCTCCACCATTGCACCATCTTCTCTTTCGTTGCTTCAGCTTGAGTTGCCACCACACATCTCAACGGTTTAGGCAGATTATGTGAACACACGCCATCAAGGTTAAGCACCTTCATTATAGCTCCATTCTGTACATCAAAAGGAGCATTGAAATACCACTTCCTTTCTTTTATCGGAAAAGGTCCAAAAGTCTTTAGAGATCCAAACCTCTGATTCCTTTCCTCCGTATATTGCCCATTTTTTCCCGTCCTATGTTGATGTTCCCATTCTTCTGTTTCAGGAAAAGCCCTGTGTAGATCCGCATGAAATGCGTGAAAAATAATATTTGGCTCAGGCCAACGGCAACCGTAGCCAGACCCCGCATCAAATGGACGCGCATCTTTAAAGAAAAGCACGTCAGATGGTATTAAAGAATATATTGGCATAATAGTTTTCCTTTTTTTAAACTTCTCCTTGTCTTGCAATAAAAGCTTCCACTGCAAATAAATTATAAAAACTACTTATATCTCTTCCTTTTAGTTCTTCTTGCAGCCAGGCACTTGCCACCTGTTTAAAAGCAATTAAAACATCTTTATGTTTGTGAGCATCTTCCATTTGATCAACAGCCCATTCAAATTCTTTGCTTATGATTTTTGCCATATCATCATCTATTTTTGCCGGCTCATATTTGCTTAAAAGCTCAACTATCCTATATGGAAAACGCCCTGAAATGATAGGTTCTTTATTTGATACAATATTTTTCCT
>CAZBHO010000024.1:0-38858 GCA_964491945.1 uncultured Verrucomicrobiota bacterium
ATGTCGGCGTCCCTGTTTGTCCGCAATGTCTGCCGTTTGCTGTTGCGTCAAGTCCATTATTTTCAACTTTATAAAACGCTTCAACATACGCACTAAACGCCATAATTAAAAACCTCCTCGTCTTTAGGCTGCGCTTTAACCCCATTATAAATATCATTCATATAATTAACGCACTCAGAAACCATTTTATATTTAGCCTTTGTAAAATCCTCATTATACTTCTTCAATTTTTCCGTTATTTTTTGAGCGCCTTTTTTATCGTCTATGATTGAAAATACCGCTACCGTGCCGTCAGCATTATAAAAATAATGTATCTCTTTGGCTTCGTTTATAGCCTTATCAGCATCAATGTTAAACGCTGCCTCTGAAGCTTTTAGCAGCATTTTGTGCACAATATATGTCATGAGGTAGCTCCTATAAATTGGCCTAATGGTATATCTCCAGACTGTTGTAGTTCATTTATTCTTTGCCCTACACCTTTTATAAAGTCATCTCCTGGAACTCCATATACATCACCGAATTGTAATACATAAGTATTCCCTGTTCCACCTTTTGTAGATGTTAATGCCATGTCTCCTCTTCTGATTCCTTCTGAAAATTTCTGAGGAACTACTATTTCTTGTGGCTTTAAAGTAGTAATTAATGGTTCTGAAAATCCTCCCATTATTCCTTCATTTGCACCTTTAGGATTAAATTGAGTAGCGCTTATTTGTGCTACTCTTGCTATACCTGCAGCAATCTGCACACCTGCAGCAACAGCACCTAATGCAACACCTACTGGACCTGGAAAAGCTTTTATCATTCCTGTATTGGACTCTTGTGCAGCTAAATAAGTAGATATTGTTGTTTGTGCTATTGAAGCTGCTTTACCTATTTCAAACATTTCTTTGTTTCCATTATTCATTAATGAAGCCATAGTGCCCATCATGTTTCCAACAAGTGTTAATTGTTCATTGAATTTTGTCTGTTGCATTTGTGCTATCTCTTCTTGTGTCATTACGGATGCAGCATATATTTGTGCATTCTTTTCATTTTCCATTTGTAATACTTTACTTATATGTGCAGAACGAAGTTCTTCCTCAGTCATAAATGACTTATTATACATATCTATTTGTTCTGCAGTTAATTTCTGAATATTTATGTTCTGGGATTCTAAAATACTTTCAAGCCCTTTATCAAGTTTAGGAGTGCTTGAAGTGTCTGAAGTGTCTGAAGTATTTTTTGCAGATGTTTTAGGTTTTTTATTTACTTCTAAATTATGTTTAAGACCTATTAACTTTTTCTCTGCAGTATCTATTGACTTAGAAAGATTTATATAATCTCGACTACTTTCACCAGCAACTTTCTTTATTTGCTCCAGCATCAATTTCGAATCAGCAATATATTTTTCAGTATCTTTTATCATGTTAGGTGTAAGTATTGCTTTACTTGCAGCCTCATTCTGAACATCCATATACTTATTTCCAAATTCTGTAAGTGCTGTAACTGCTATTGTTATTCCAGCAGCAATAGCAAGAAATGGATTTGCTGCAGCAATTAATTTAATTTCTTTTAGTGCTTCTTTTACTTTAAGTAATCCAGAATTTAATCCTGTTATAGCCAATGTCATTGCTCCTAAACCAGCTGTCATTGCTACTATAGATGAACCGACACCTTTTGACTTGTCATTCCAATCTGCTAATCCAAATAGTAATTTGTTAAGTTCTTTTTGAAATTCTATTACTGATGGAAGTAAATATTTTCCAAGCGATTCATGTATTTCACCAATAGCATTTTTTGATTGTGCCATCAGCCCATTGAAGTCATTTAATTCTCCTTCTGGTAAGAATCCTTTAAACTTTTCTGTTACAGCATTTAATACTTCCATTCCTTTTGCGCCATCTTTTACTTGAACACCCCATGACATCAATGCTCTTGTATTCCCATTAAATGCTCTGCTTAAACCTATTGCAACTTCCTCTAATCCTTGACCGGTAGATTTGGATATTGCTGTAAGCAAGTTAGCATTTTTTAATGCTACATTATAATCCCCTGTTATTCTTGTAAGTGTAGCCATAGCACTTAAAATATCTTCATCATCAAACTTAGTTATTTTCTGTAACCCATCCGCTACATCCCTAAACTGACTTACTATTTCTTTTGAATCTATTCCAAGGGATTTTAATGTTTTGTTTACTTTACTTACAGCACGATTTGCTTCATCAGCAGCATTTACTATGTTCATAAATTCAGTAGTAATTGCTGCAATCTTTAAAAGCTTTTTTAAGTTATCCATCTCTTTCCGCAAAGTTTCTGTTGAGTCTGAAACCTTTTTTAATGCTGAAACTGCATTATCAGAATCTGCGGAAACTTTAATTGTTAAGTCAGTTTCAAATGCCATTAAGCACCTCTTTTATAAACTTGATTATTTTAATGTCATTACTCTTTTTAGACTCTATTGCTATATTATTCTTATACATATAGTATCTTTTTAACGGCCCAGGATGCCTCAGGATTAAATCCTCTCCCTTCTTCCCATGAGCCATTAATCTATTAATTTGTTCATCCATTTCATCATATCTTATTGATATTATCTTGTTTTCAAATTCATATGGGTGCAATGTGTCTATATAATCATCTGTCCAACCATATGTCTTATTTAAAGTATGATAAGCATTTCTGTATACTTCATATTCGTCTATTTTTTTTTATCTTCCTCGGATATTTCATTTTCAAATATTTCTTTGTCTTTATCTGTGTAAGGTGTTTTATTTATTCCCATGCATTGCATAACGGCTGTAACCATATCCATTTGCTCTTTTATTGAACATACATTTTCTTCCCAAGAATCAAATGATGGAAAATCAGTTTTATCTTTTAAAAGGAAGTATGCTATTTCACTAAATATAAGTTCGTTATTTTCTTCTTTAAGTTTATCAATGAAGTTAGGATATTTACTAAGAAAATGCCTCTTTGCCTTCATTGAATACTTTGCAAGTAAATATTTTTTGCCATTGATAGTTATTTCTGTTTCCTGCGGTATTAAATCATCTAATGTCATATGTGGCTCCTTGGTTTAGTGGGAGAGCCGATTAGCCCTCCCACTTTTATTTATTATGATTTGGATTTATACAATTTTCCTATCTTGTTACTGTTTGCTGGGTCCATAGTAGGTGTTATGGTGTATTCTATTGAGTGGAAATCCTTTATAGGATTATTCCAAGCGCCTTTTGAAACAAGGCACCTATAATACTGAACATATGACAACTCCCTTTTGGTTGTTTCCTGGAAAAACATCCATACTTCATAATATTTACCAGGTGTAGGACCACCAATGTCTGTTGTTACATATCCAGCATTAGGTCTATGGATATAGAATGTAGCAGTATCCCCTATTGTAAACGCTGTAGGGCTTGCACCACAAGTTATTGTTATACCGAGTTCAGCTATAGGAATAGCTGTTCCTGCTGAACCAGTATACTCAACTGTACATTCTCCTGTAGTATCATCAATTAAAGTTTTTCCATCAATACTTGAGTATGAATGTATTTTAAACTTAGTTGCTGTTGTTGCTCTAATTACATAGCGCCCTTCCTTTAATGTTCCGTTAACTGTAGCAGCAATTGATGCAATACCTGTAGCAGCAACTACTGATGTGCCTTTTTTATTTGTTGGTGCACTTACTGTACCAGACGCTTCTGCAGCAGTTTCAGTAGGTGTATTCCTGAACATTATTGCAAGCGCTTCAGGTGGAAATTCTTTTGCTGTAAATGTTATAGAGTTATTACAATTTATAATCTCTGCTTCGTATGCATCATTAGCAGCTCCACCTTTTAATGTAATAATCTCATCGCCTATATCTGTAGTAGCAGAATCCAATACATCAAGTATTGTAGGTATTCCAGTTGTTGGTTCTACAATAGCAACTGCCTGTAATCCAACTATCTGTTCTTTTGCACTCATTTTAACCTCCTATTACCTTTTCGATTTTTAAACCTTCAATAAACATTGCTTTTACTTTTACCTTTTCGCCTTTTTTTAAAATTAAATGCTCATGATAAGGAGGGCAATGAATTTCCCAGTCCTTCAAAGGCGTGATTTCAACTTCTTCGCTTTTCTTTTCAGGTATAGCCATTTATAACCTCCTTATAATGTTATTCTAAGTCGCAATCCCCAAGTCAATCTGCGCTTAGTAGCATCCTGAAAGTCTGGTGAATCTAAATATGGTAATATTTCGGTAGCACTTAACGAAGCTAAACCTATATTTACACCTTCCTCAGGTGAAAATATTTCATCAAATGCTCGTAAATAGCGAAGCATTCTAAATTCAGCAGTTCCATCCATAGGGTCAAGCATTGAAATTGCTAATGCAACTTCTATTGATTTTTGACCTATATTTTGTATAGGTTGAACTGTCAATAATTCTATTACAAGAAATGGGTCATAGGAAGCATTTTTCCTATTTGCGCTTAATAAGTCAATAGCATTTTCTTGTAAAGGTTTTAATATAAATTGTGGTGCTTCTGAATCATTTGCTTTGTCTGCTGTTATTTCAAGTAGTTTAGTATTAAATTTAGCAACTATTATTTTTGCTATATCCACTATTACTTTCTCTATATCATACTTTGGTAATGCCATTATCGTCTCCTTAAGTTTTTACTCATTCCTAATTTTTTAGCAGCTACATCTACATATATTCTATAAAAACGTCTGTATTGCCTTTCATCTTTAAATATAAAAGGTCTTGCTGGCATTCTTTTTGTGCCATATTGTAAATAACTTGGATATGGTGCTCCATCTTTTGTTTTTGTTGATGTTCCCATTATTGCTTCTTTTTTTGTTACTACTGCTATTGCATCATTGTCCTTCTTATCCGTAATTGACCTTTCAAGTTTTCCAGATGCTCTAAGTATAGGATAAATAAATCCGAAAAACTCTTTTTTAAATTGCTTATATCCTTCACTTAAGTCAACATATTTTCCTTTTCCTTTTAGTGCAAATATTTGTTTGTTGTTTTGGAACCAATCATTTACTATTGATGTAAGAGGTTCAGTAGCATCTCCAAATACTTTTATATAATCTTGTAATGCGCCACTTAATCTTGCGTAATTACTTACTTCAACTGCTATAGGCATTAATATTTGTCCTCTGATAAATCAGAACCAAAATCAGTATCGCTACTTTGAGATGTTAATCCTGCATCATATGAGGATGAAACTTTTTCTGTTTTACTTACAAGTATTGCATCTGTTAATTTTGCAGTTCCATTTACTAATGCATTGAGTGCTGAACGCCCTTCCGATAATAATTGAGGAACTCTTTCTTTTGTTTCCTCATCAGCACCACGTTGATAATTAAAACCAAATATTCTTTGTATTTCGCCGGCACTAATTTTAGTTGCTATCCTTCTTATTACTAATAAAGAGTCTGAACCGGTTATTGGCAACTGATATTTATCTGCAAGTTTAGAATTTATTGTAGCATCAGTTTCTGCTATAATATCGGCGCACTGAGCAGTTGTTACTGCAGTATTAGTGTTAATATCTATTTGTAATATCTTTTCAATGTCTGCTTCAGTATGATATGCCATTTTATTCTCCTAAATATTCCTGAGCCGTGGGGTTTGAACCCACGACCCAGGTAAATAATTTATTCAACAGAATCCGCTTCACCTATAAGCTTAGGATTGATTTTCTTAAGTTCTTCAATCAATGCTTTATCGCTTACAGGGTCAAGAACAGTTCCTGCAGGTAAAATCTCACCAGGATTTACTTTAACATCCTTTGAAAGTTCAAAAGTGTCATCAGTAACCCTTGCAAGAGCAGATGAATCCTTACGGAAAACCATGTCGTATGTGTCATCTCCTTTTTTTACCTTAGTTCCTTTCTTTATAACAGATTCCCTTGAAACTTTTACTGCGCTCTGAAGCACATTTCCAACCTTTTTAAGCGTCTTCCTTTTCGAGTCATTAGCATCAGATGGATTCTGGCTGTTCTGGTTCTCACTCTGATTATCGGCCATAATTTACCTCCTATTGGTTTATATGCTTATGCAGCATTGTATATCAAATATCCAGCCTTAAATGTGAGTATGACATCATCGTATTCCCATTCATTTTTTACCCAAAGCTGAGGGTCAAGGTCTTCGTCAATCCAAGTTTTAACCTGAATTGCATTTTTGCCCCTATTAAAAGAATAGCCAAGAGAATCCTGATGCTGTTTCGGACTCGGTGATTTATTTACATAAGCATAAACAAAATGGTTACCCATTACATCTGCCATTACAGCAGTCTGACCTTTATTAGCAGAATTATATTGGCTCATTGCAACAAGAATGTCGCACTCAGAAGCAGGAAGCAATGGGAAAAGAATTGCTTTCAGCCTATCAAGTGAAGCAGAATCCTGACCAACCCGTATTGCAGCCTGAGTCATAGAAGGATGTTCTATCAGGTTGGAAAGAACAACTGCATTCATTACTGCAGTATTCGGATATTTTCCGATATTTGCTCTTACTCTTTCTCTTGCTATTCGAAGGTCTGATTTAGGAGTAGAGTTAGTATGGTCAGACCATTTCTGATTTCCTAAAAGAGTAACTGTGTTTGAATCAACATAATTACCAGTTGTAGTAATTGCAGAAATACCAGCATATTCCCTTGAAAGCATGAGAGTTTCCATATTCATTTCAGTGAAATCTGCTTTAGCCTGGTCAGCACCTAACTGGTCCATATCTTTTTCTGTTACAAGAGACCTAAGCGAATGCTTCTCAATATCCCACTTAGTAGCCTTTGTTACAGTATGTGTCAGAACTGCTGAAGGCCCATCTCCCTGAATAGTGTTTATAATACGAAGATTGTCCCTACCATAGTTCTTTATGTCCCCTTGAAGGGAGTCAACAACTACCGATGGGAAAAGTTTCGGGATTATGAATGATGTTGAATCATTCTGGTAGCCCATTGCTATTTTCTGTAATACCGGATTGTTCTTAGCAGATATTTTATTACTCATCGTTTATCCTCCTTATATGGATGCAAGGCTTTTGTAAATTACAATCGGGATTATATCTCCTGCTGCTGTTGAGACCCCGACAGTATAACCAATTACCTTGTCCTTATCAGTATCAATTGCTATTGCTCTACCACTTGCATCTGACTTAACAAATGTTCCAGGTGTTGCAAGAGCTGCACCAGCAATAACTTCAGCTCCACCCACAAGTCTTACAACTACTATAGCACCATCTGCAGCATCTGAATCTGCTATACCTATTCCAGCCTCATTCAAACCTGCTGCAGCAACTACACCCTCATTTGAGAACTTTACTATCTGCCCTTTAGTGATAGCGCCAGATGCTCTAAATGTTCCTGCACCTTCTGACATGAACGCTTTAATTGTTTCACTCATTTTATTTTTCCTCCTCTTCTGAAGTTATAGCATTATATGCGTCTCTGTAAGAGCATTTATGCTTCTCTCTGTATGCTTCAATCTTTTTATCCTGTTCAGCGAACTTATCAGCATCAACTTTCTTGCCATCATCACCAGAGCCCTGCCTTTTAAGACCAATCTGCTCTGGCATATTATCTATTTCTTTTTTAAGTTCAGCGAACTTTCCTTCATCATATCTTTTGGAAACTATTTCCTTGAAATAAAGGTCCGACTGAGCTTTTGACACTTTGAAAGATTCAATAGCATATTTTACCATGCCATCTACTGCAGAATCTTTCTCCGCAATCTTTCTTTCATCCTCTTTCTTTTTCAGTTCTGAATACTTTGCCTCAGCGTCTTTAAGTTTCTTTTCAAGGTCTGAATACTTCTCGTCTTTCTCTTTCACTATGGATTTAAATGCGCTAATTACATCTGCTTCAGTCTTTGAATCAGCGAATTTAGAATCCAGAGCAACTAACATTGCAAGCAGTTTATCCATCTTCCATTCCTCCTCTTCAATTGTTTTATTAATTTCGGCATACATATCCTGAACTGCCTTCTGCCCTATCAATTGGGGATTATTGAGTAGAGCAACTGACTTCAGAACTGTTCCAAAATTTTCTCCTGTTTCAGGATGTGACCAGTTAAAACCTATCTGTGGACTTGTATACTTATACTCCTTCTCGTTTACTGCTTTCTCAGCAGTTGGAGTATATTGAGGTATACCATACAGAACAAGTTTACCATTTTCCTCTACCATTTCTAATGATTCGACCCATCCAGCAGCTTTACCACCCATAGGTCCTTCTTTATGCTCATAGTCAATATCCACATCGCGACCAATAACCTTCTTATTGAAATTATCAAACATCGACTTAATGTCATCCTTAGTTATTCCTCTACGATGTTTTAGAGGTGACTCTCTTGCAATAAACAATCTTTTAGGTGTTACTATTTCTCCATACATTACACCTCTTGGCATATTGCCCTCCTTAAAATTGCCATTGTGCTTTGGCTAAAGATGATTTTAAATGGAATCCTGTAAATTCTATTCCAGATGCTAACTGTTCTGCTCTTGTTATAGGAATCAGAATACTTCTACAGCCAAAATGATTTGGTGGGTCAAGTTCTGCAGATTTATCATCATCTATAGCACGAGTCTGCCCATCTAATTCTCTGCATAATTCAGTAGTTCCACCATCAAGTTCTGCAGAATATTCAAAACCAACAATTTCATTATCAGTTGTAGCAGTATCTTTTATTCCTAAATTATATGCCATGTTGGTTATAGAGTTTCCATCCATTACATTTTCTTTTTCGGCATAGTCTTTCAAAGCACCTTCAATTGCTGCAAGTATTGTTCCTTTAGTATACATGTCAAGTTCTTTGCTCATAGGATAGAAAGATGCTTTTGACATACCGGCATTTCTTGCCGTCTTCATAATATCGCTTGTTTTATTATCAAGTATTTTCTGTGCTTGAGATGTTATCCATGCAAATATTGAAGGTGCTAATCTGTAGCCTTCTGCATAACTTTTGTCCTTCTTAAGCATTAAGTCAACTCTATTTTTACCAGATAGAACTGCCTTCTTTATATTGCGAATAACATCTGATTTAAACTCATTTGTGTAACCGAGTTTAGTATTTTCAAGTATATCAAATATGGATTTATTCTCATTAATAAACTGTTTGCGAATATCTACTAAATATTTCTCTATTATTCGCGAAACATTGTTTGTTTCATTATTATTAAATTCTTTTGACATAGATGTAAGGTCAAGTTCTATTTCTGCATAATTTGCTTTGGAATCAAATTTGCGAACAACCTTCTCTGCCATCTTTTCTTCTTCCTCTGGTTTCTTTGTATCATTATTATTTTGTTTAACATCCTCTGGAGGATTATTTACTTTTGCATCTGTAATAACTTTTTTCTTTGCATCTGGTTCAGGCAGATTACAATAATCCCTTACAAACTTTTCAAGTGTATAATCTGGAGTAAGCACTTTTGCGTCAATTAATGTTTTAACAAGAGTTGTAAATTCAGTCAATGCTTTCTTTTCAATGCCAGACACCCACATAGTAGGCATATGTTCATCTTTAGCATTTGGAAAATTCCAATTTACTATCCATTTAATAATTACATCAATTATATTATCTAACCAATAATATATTATGTATTCAATAGGAGCAATGAACCTATCTGTTTTATCTTTTATCATTGCATATGAACCAGCTTGAAGCATTATGAAATCAGTCATTGTCCTTCTTGTCATATTTTCGTTTTCATCTTTTATTAAGTCTTTTATGTCGGATATTTTTGCTGGTATTTCTCCCCAATCAACTTTACAGCCTTCTGGCAATATCATATAAGACTTTTTATGGGAGGAAATATTTGCTGCTGCTCTTTCTATTGCTTTAAATTGGTCACTTCCTTCTTTTAATGAAGGAGGGTAATATATTATAGGGAATCCTAATCCTGCTCTTTCTGCAGATTGAATCTTTATTTTCTGTAAAAGCTTTTTCCTAAAATAATTTCCATATATTGGCCTATATAATGATTCCCCTTCAAAATTAGTTCCTACCCTTTTAAGAGCAAGATGCATAAGATACTTTGCGTCAATCCAACCAGAGAACTGATTGTCCGCACCTTCTGTCTCCTGATAAACTCTTATAAGTTGTTCATTTTCATCTGTGTCCCATCTTACTATAGAGTTAGGCTTCCTAAATGATAAGTCACCAATGATTGTAACAGGTCCATATTTCGGATGATTTACAACCTTCGGCACAGGATTAACAAGATAATATCCATATTTTTTAATAGTCAAGTATTCTGTAACATAATCAAGGAATGGCCTATCCATCTGTGTAAATAAAGTCCACTCAATAAATTCAACAAGTTCTTTTGATAAAGAATCACCAGCATCACCTTCTTTAGCATAGAACATTGAACCTAATATAGGATTATCAATTGCAGTTTCAATGGCTGCTACAATATCATCCGACCTTGTCATTTCATCTGCTATATTTGCCCAGAGGCTTCCTCTTAAGGATGGTATATGCTCCTCTGAAATATAACCAGAATCCTTTTTTACACCAGATGTGCCTTTTTTATCAGCCATTATAACTCCTTAATAATTGTCCTCTTCAATCGAAGATGTTATGCTATTGCTCCCTTTCATTACTACATCATATATTGTAAAACTACTTGCAGAATCTGAAAGATACAATCCATAATTTGCTAATAGTAGAGCATCTAAAGCATCACAAGATTTTCCCATTGCTCTTTTCTTGTAATCATCTTTCGGCTCAATCCAATACCTTCCATTTAAGTCATGCTTATATTTTCTCGTTGTTAATTGCGAAAGTAATATATCGTCTTGCTGAAGTATAAGCCCTTCCTTTGATTTTATTCTATCTGCTAACAGTCCAGCCATTTCAGAAACTTTATTTACATATTTTGTTTCATTAATTGCATTACTTCCAAAGTGTATTTCTTCCACTCTTATTCTTTTGTTATTTGCAATCATGTAATCATTGTTCATCATATCCACTACACCAGAACCAATTCCTGTAGCATCAATTGCAAATATGAAATTATCATCTGGCCATTTATTAATTATATTTTTGCATTCGGTATATGTTGCAACTAAATCCTTCTTGCTCAATGTCTTCTTATATATTTCCTCATTGCCAAACAAAACTTTAAATTCTGTATTGTCTGAACCGAATCTTGCTATGTCAACTCCAACTGCTTTAACATTCCCATTTAGTTTGGTTACATATCCTTCCTCTATTGAATCGCGATTCATGCATTGTTCAGCTCTCCATAGAGGTATAAATGTGTCTTCTGCTTCTATTGGGAACTCAGCCAATACTTTACTTCTAAATAATGGCGAATCAATTCCCCAATCTATTGCTTTACTTATTACCCATTGCAATGACAGAAGTTCTGGTGCTACTACTTTATAATTTGCAACATAAGCCCTTTTTGCTTCAT
This sequence comes from uncultured Verrucomicrobiota bacterium, assembly GCA_964491945.1. Lineage (GTDB taxonomy): Bacteria > Verrucomicrobiota > Kiritimatiellia > JAAZAB01 > JAAZAB01 > CAZBHO01. Next base: position 11,395 of record CAZBHO010000024.1, read on the forward strand.
CATCTTTTAATGAAAGAACCTTTGCAACTTCTCTTTGTATGTCTTCAATACACTTTACATTGTTTGCTATAAGATTAGGACTCAAGAAGCAATCCCATTTTATTTTTACCCATTCATAACTTTCAAAACATTTAGCAAATTCAGAGTTGCCATCTGTCGGGTTACCTATTGCCCACCATTTAACATTTGCAGAGGTCATCATTCCTTCTGCCATCTTCCATATTTGTTGAGGAATACCGGTTGCCTCTTCAAATACTATTATAACAAGAGGAGCATGAAACCCTTGAAATGTTGAAGTATCGCCAGTTACAGATACTTTTGGGCTGAAGCCAATCAATTTCCATTTATCACCTAACTCAACTTCTGTTGTTTTTAATCTTCCACCTAATGGATATTTTGCTTGATTGTATTTCTTCCTTATCTCACCGAATAGAACATTTATAACAAGATTCCATGTTGGAGCAGTTGTTATAATATAACATGGGCCTAATGCATATAGTGCTTCTAAAATAGCATCCGCTATTGTGAATGTTTTTCCTAAATCATGAGCACTTCTTACTGCAACTCTTGACTCCCTTAATAAAGTCAAGAGCAATTCTTTTTGATACTTATAATGCTTTGAGCCGAGAACCCTTTTGCTAAAGAATCCTCTTTCATGTTTTATCTTATACTTAAGCTCAGCCTTCGGTGTTCTCTGTGTCATCGGTTAACACATCCAATATTGATAATGCTTTATCTGGATTTGCTTTAATTGCCCTCTTCTTCATTATTAAGGTTTCTAAAGAGGCTGCAGCCCTATATGCAGAATCCTTGGTAAAGCAATACCTTTTCTTTCCTTCTTTTATAAGGTCCTCTTGCATAACCTTTATTTGTTTGATATTAAGAACACCATCCTCAATGCCCTCTTGAGTTAATCTTGCTTTAATCCCATCATCAATTCGCTTTCTTATGTCTGCCCAATCTTCTTCTTTCGCCCATTTGCCAACATGATTTGGTGCTATATTAAGAACCTTTGCAATCTTTGCTAAATTATAGCGCACAGAAGGGTCGCAAAACATTTTCCTTGCTTCCATTTTAATTTGTGCTAATTTAGTATCGCTATATCGCGCCATTCGTAGGAACTCCTTTAGTAAGAATATCTTTCTTCTTGAAATAAATATATAATTATTATTGCCTTTAGTCAAGAAAAAAAGTATTATTAAAATAAAAGGATTATTAGATTAAAAAAACAAGAGTAAGAGTTACCCCGTATTGATTAGTAACCTTAACATTAATGTCAGAGTTACTAATCAATATATAAGAGGTATTTTAGATGTTTTTTTTAGAATAAGGACTTAATAAACCCCAAAGAGTCTTTTAGTTTGGATTGCCCAAACTTGCACCAACAGAAAGTTAACCCAATTAAAAGTTCAAGTATTACTCCAAGCAAAACTCCAATTACTGCAAATAGGAATATAACAAATCTTAATGCTTTCAAAACTTTACCTCCTTTAAATGTCCAAGCTGCTCAGTGTTTTAAATCCATCAAAGGTAACCTTGATGCGCTGAGCAGACATGGAGCTAAAATGGTTGTTTTACATAACATCCTTTATGCATCCTTAATGGCTTACCATAAATTTTAATATCTGTATATGCTGGAATTATTATTGTTTGCTGATGCACATAAACTTCATCTTTCTTTATTTCGCCGGCACAGCATATACACTTATGTTCTTTCTTTGCTTTAACATCCTTTGTTATTATGCTCTGCATCTTACAACACCTATATCGAGTTGCCAATATCCAAATATAAAACTTATACCCCATTCCTTTCCTGGAACAAATGCTATTCCTAACCAGAATCCGAATAATACTATTCCTAATTGCACATCTATTGTGTGTTTACTTCCGAGGATATAGAACTTTGAACTATCGTTTCTATACATTCTTGTTAATCCATCTGCAAATGAACTATCCAATCTTTTTCCTTTCTTAACATTTTTAATTATTATTGTGTTTCCTACTTTATAATACTCACCAGAATTAAACTCTTTCATGTTTCCTCCTTATTTTGAACATCTCATTTATATGTGACTTTTCAATTAAATCTTTTATTCTGCTATCCTCTTTATTGTTTCATTCTCTATAATAAACATCCATGGATTTATAAAGTGTTGTCCTTTATGCTCCATTCTCAACTCCACATTTACGACATTTATATTTTTTTCCTTTGACAACTGTTTTAAATCTATGCACCAAACATTCGCCTTCCTGCTTCCTAATATTACTTAATATTTTAACTCTGGATTTCTTTTCCTTCTTTTCAAGATACTTTCGCTCTTTATTACTTATAAGCATTTCAAATCCTTCTTTTAATGCTTGTTCGTCTTTCTCAAACTCTCTTATGCTTCCTTTTGAGTCCATATCATTCTCCTTTAAACCTTTTGATAGTTTTCAGAACCATTAATGGTTTCACCAAAGTCTTCTGCTGTTCCATTACAGCATCTATATCCTTATAGCATCTCTTATCCTCATCGCTAAATCCCTGCCTATTTGCTTCTTTTCGTCCTAAAGCTCTTCCAGCTCCATGAGCGCAAGAATTAAAACTTTCTGGATTCTCTAATCCATAACCTATATAACTATTTGTTCCATCAGCTCCTGGGATTATTACCTTACCAACAGCCCTCACTGCTCCTTTGCGATGAACCCAAACATCCTCACCATAATGGCTTTCAATAGCTGCGTAGTTGTGATGGCAGTCAAGAATAGGAACATTTATATTTAGTTTACTTTGGATAATTTGCATCATAGTTTCTCTGTTCATCTTAGCGAACTTAAGACACCATTTCATATATTCAATATATAAAGAACCTTCTTTAGTATGAACATTCAGAAATGGCAAATAAGTTTTATTGTAATACTTCAAATTAAGTTCAAGCGCAAGTTTGTCAAAATACTCACATACTTTCTTTCCTATATTCCTACTCCCAGAATGAATCATTACGCATAATTCACCATTGAAGTCCTGAAACTCAATGAAATGATTTCCTCCTCCAAGAGTCCCCATCTGCTTCTCTGCACCATCAAGTAAATAATTCATAATTGTTCCATCTAAATACTTTCTGTCTGGTATTGGCAAATCATTACTCCTATGATGAAATCCCATCGGTATATCTGAAACATCTGGTATAGGATAATCGGATGGCAAGCCTGTCTGAATGAAAGCCATTCCACAACCTATATCATATCCAACAGCCTGAGGTATTACTAAATCTTTAAATGCTGCAACACTACCGATTGGCATACCATATCCTATGCGAACATCTGGCATGATTGCTATGTGCTTAAATAAACCTGGCATAGTTGACATCTTTTCTATCTGTTCGATAGCATTAGCATCTATATTTTCTGCAAATAGTTTAGCTCTCATTTATCCACCTCCTTCATTTCGAATTTGCAATCAGTATGTAAGTTTTCGATTGCATCCAAGAAAGCATTTGCATCGCTATCATTTGTAAATATACCTATTACATTTCCATTATGCGTTATTACATAATTCATATCCAAAATAATATCATTAAGTTTAATCTTCTTCATACTTCAATCTCCTGAATCATGTTAAGGAATACCATTGCTTGCGCAAATATCCTTTCAGTTTTATACTCTAACATATCATGGCTATATGTATCGGACTTATGGAGGCTTATAGCGAAGTTCCTATTTGCTGCTTTATCCTTCAATAACAAATTATTTCTGCCGATAGCATTTATCTCTATTGCAACAACATACTTGTCATCTTCACATACATTACATCTACAACTCCCTCTGTTTAATGATTTCCTTATTGAGTCTTTAAGCACTTCAAGATTTATAAGCATTCAATCACCTCAAAGTCGTTTCTATATACAGCTCTTGAAAGCTTCCTTCCATCCAACTCTACTATTGCGTTTACAATTTCTGTAAGCATTACATGTCCTCCTTATCCCTGATTCCTAAGAATACAGGGAATCTTGGTTTGTCTTTTGCACCTACCGGTTGAAATTTGTATTTTACTATTTTACCTTTTGGAAGTTTCTTCCAGAAATCTATCCTCTGCTGTTCTGTAAAACCTGAGCCTAATTCAAACTCTACACCAGATTTAATGTCTTTGACTAATAGAGCACCCATCTTGTTTGACTTCTTTGTATGCTTACTAATCAATTCAACAGCACTTAATATCTTTGCTTCTGAATCTTCAAAGCGTTTAATCTTGAGCAAATAGCCTTCTTTCTCTGTTGAACGACCGAATTTATAAGGACTATTTGCAGTTCTTACCATAACACCTTCATAACCTGCAGCAAGGCAATCTCTTTCATATGATTCAAGATGTTCTGGTGAGTTTATCTTTTCTGGCATTAACACTATTACCCTTGGATGAACTATCTGTTTAAGCTTTGATGTTCTATCTAAATACCCTTCGGAACCTATATAATCGAACACCATGTATCTAAAAGCAGGTTCACCATCCTCACTCATTATATCTGATGAACTCCTCGAAAAATTACCGGTAACCAATTCGCCATCGAGCTTATCCTTCAAATTATGTAATTGCTCTTGTATGAATTTATTCCTAATTGGCTTAGCATTCCTTGACATTAGTTTACCATCCCACTTAATTGCTCTTATGCCATCAATCTTAGGAGTTGCATATACAGGATATTTCAACTTATTAATATCTGTGCACTTACCTGCAAGCATCGGTTGAATCATTTATTTTACTCCTTTTATCTTAATTAAAGCATAATCATCTGATAACAATTTCAATTGAGGATTACCATTGTAATCTATTTGTAGTGTTATTCTCATTTAACCCTCCTCATCATGTAACCGAACCAGAAAATAATTATTCCAAGTATAATTAAATCCTTTCTGCATTCTGCAATTCCATATCCTAATGCTAAAGCACTTAATAACATCATTGCTACTGAGACAATAAGATAAATTGTTTTCATTTCGGTTTATGCCTCCTTTGAGTTTGTTTACTAAGAGAATCTGTCCTTGATTTCTTTCTGACAACATACAGTCTTGGATTTGGTGAATGTGAACAATTTAATTTACCGCATCTTTTGCATCGCACGCTTTTTACTCCTTTTCATAACCTCTTTATTATGCTCATTTATTCTTTCATGCGCCTCAACAAAATCTTTTGAATTTATTCCTTGCGCTCTATTCCTGATTCCTCTTACAGATGTGTCCTGAAATATTTTCACTATCCTTAATGCCTTAAGAAATTCCATATATTTCCTCCAACTTACTCTTTAGGATTTCGAAGTCATCTGCAACAATAACTTCACAACCTGATTCCAATATCTTTAAATGCTGGTATTTCTGAATACCTGAAACTTTTCCTCCTTTTGCTTTCAGTTCAATTGCTACAAATCTTCCTCGGAAACATCCTATAATATCTGGAACACCTGATGTGTATCTATCTGAAGCTTTATAAAACCATGCATCTTTTAAATTGTTTAAGTATGCCATTGTTTTATTGCGAAGAGCTGATTCTTTCATTTACACCTCCTCTTACTTGATGTGATTTGTGCTTACATATCTTTTTCCTTTTCAAATCGCATTCGATTGCTTCCTCCATTTCTTTCTCAATCTCTTTTGCTCTTTCGGTTGAATGTAATTCACCATAGCCAATTACTCTTCCTTCTTTTGTAACTTCAATAGGAACTGGCAAATATGCGCCATCCTTTATGGATTGGTCTTTTTCTGCTTGCTGATAACCACAAGTAAAAGAACAAAAGAGCAAAAATAATACAGCAACTATTTCCATATTATTCGCCTCCGAAAGTTTTTAAATCTTCTATCTTGATATATCATAAGTCAACTGGTTTATGCAATTCTTTTCTCATTAATTCCCTTACTGCTCGTTTATCATTTGCTTGAGCTTTTGAAAGATTCTTTATTTGTAATTTTAACATGTTAGATTCTCGTTCATATGCTATATTTAAACTAAATAGTTTTCTATATAATACATCGAGCTCTTCTGCTTGTTTCTGGACCTTCCTCTGCAATTCCTTAAGCATTTACATACCTCCTAAAAGAATTGCACTTATATTTCTCAATCAGTTTTATTGGTATTCCATGTTTAACAACTTTTTCTATACTATTACTTGGCACTTTTCTAAGCTTAAGAATTAACATATTAGGAATCAATTCAGGAGTTTTAAGCCTTTTGCATTCATCTTTTATATGTTTATCCGATGGGAAATGTTTTCCTTTATATGCGCTCATTTCAATCTTGCACTTTACTCCTTTTATATTGTCCGAACCATCTCCCTTTATTGCTTTATAAATTAATAATTGCTCTGGCTCAAGATTGAATCTTTCTGCAACCTCTTTCTTTGTTACATACATTTTCTGGCTGTCATTATAAATTATTATTTTATCTGTAATGCATTGCCACAAATCCATATCTGATGTTACTATTACAGCCTTCTTATTTGCATGTGCAAGAGTAGCCATTACATCATCTGCTTCAAATCCTATAGCTTTTACTTGGTCAAAGTAATGAGAGCAGAATGCTCTTACATCATCTAATTGTTCGTAGAAGTGAGCATCCATAGTTTTCCTATTTGCTTTGTAGTTTTCGTTCTCCTCTTTGCGTTTTGATTTCCCTTCCCAAACTATTACAAGTTTTTCTCCCATAAAGTCCTGAAGGGAAAACATAGTCCTAATGAAACCGAAAAATAAAGCATTCTTTGCACCAACAATTCTTGAATATGCATAGTAACATCTATATGCTTCATACATTGCATCTATTATAAGCATTATCTATTATCTCCTTCACCTTTTATTTTGTTTTCAAGCTTCCTCTTCAATAGTTTATTTACATTTATACTTGCTATTTCTTCAATATCAGAACCTAACTCTTTTGCACTCATTGCTACATACCATAACACATCGCCAAGCTCTTTCTTTATTTCTTCAGCATCAAACTTACCATCTCTAATAAACTTCTTTACCTTTTCTGCAACTTCTCCAGACTCACCACAAAGGCCTAATGCTGTATATTTAATTCCTTCATCCTTTGGGTATACTGCTGTTGACTCAGCATATTTCTGATACTCTTTAAATGTCATCCTCTTTCCTCCTGTTTTTCATCCATAGTGTATTTGCAATTATCTATTCCTTGAACTTTGAACGTTAAATTTAATTCCTCTAACTTTTTATTTTCGTCTACCTCCTTTGGAAGATTTGGGAAGTATATTCCGTTTGGATTCAATTTCTTTTTTGCATCCTTCAGAGTAAGCTGTTTGAGTTCTCCAGATTTTAGTATGCCGCCCCTCAGTAATATTGCTGCTTCCAGCTTTTGGAACCACAGTTCTTTCAAGTCCATGCACCTCCTCACCATATGCATTGCAATTAGCAAAACATTTATTATTTAGAGCATCTTGGAGTTTACAATGTTTTGGAATCTGGTATATATCCTTTATTTTCTTTCCTGTTATTCTGCATTCCCAATGGTCAATAACATAAATATGGTTTCTGCATTCAGAACAAGAAAGTATTAAGTATGATACTATTTTCATTCTATTATTTTCCTGAGGTTTTCCCAATATCCAAAACTATTCATTGATGGCATAGGTTGAGATGGCGGTTGCACTGTTTCTAATATATTATTGGCTTTTTCAAACCACCGTTCATATATATGGAGATTATTGTCAACCATAATAAAGTCGCCCAAATCTACTTCAAGGGCCATTGCAATGTATTCCTGAAGCATAGTAAAGGTGAATATATCATATACTTTACCTACCATTAAGTCTTGGCTTCTCATATTTACTATGAGTGTAAGTTTATTATTGATAATCATAAAGTGTAAACTTAATGTGCATGGTATGTCTTTGCTCTTTAATCCCATCCTAATATCATGCAATGTGTCTTCGGGCTCTCTTATCATTATAACTGCTTGCCTTGAGTCTCTGTCTGACATCAATTTATTTATTACATATTCAACCTGAGTCTGGCCATCCAGGTAAGGCCTGAACATCTTATAGCCATAGCCAGACCTAATTGTCTTTCCGTCATCTGAAAACTTTTCCATGGATGGAGCATATTTACTAATGAACTCCAAGTCATTCTTTCCACTCATATACCAGAACCATTCTGCAACCGAATACCTGAAAGAACTTTTCCTTCCTTCAATATTTAATACTCTGTCTCTTGGATTTGTTAACTTCATTGTTGAGCATATTAATGTCTTTGTTAATACTCCTTTTGGTGCTAAAGGTATTCCATAATGATAGCACTTCTTGAGTAATTTAAGCCATACCTCATTTATTGATGAACCTGTAACCATAATTCCTGTAACCTCCTATCGATTTTTAAAGCCTCTTTCTCTGCATCGAAGTGTGACATAAATTCATATCTATATGATTTAGTTTCAACCATTGCCATATCTATATCCTCCGCTAAGTTTATGGCATCACTATTATATCCTTTATAAGAATGAGTAGTAAAGTATGGATAATTTTCTGGCATTATTTCTGCATAACCAGAATGGTCTGGAATTATTACAATACAACCAGACATCAACCCATCCACCAAACTCATGCTCCATCCTCCACCATTTCCATATTTAAATGAACCAACTACAACTTTAGCTTCACTTAATAATTGCAAATAATCTTTTCTGCTAAAATTCCGCACTACATATTCTATTCCATTTGGAACCTCTATTTTAGGACGCTTCCCGGAAGCATCTGTAAACACAACTTTGAATTTACTCTTAGTGTATTTAAGAGCTTCCAGGAAAGACGCCAATGCGTCATCGTAATATTTGTTAGGACTTAACCTATGATTATATACTACTATTGGTTGTTTCTTACTTATGAAATACTCATCTTTATCATATAATGGCCTCATTACTTCTGCTTTCCTATTTGCCATTTTCCTTATCTGCATTGCAGCATGACAAGAATTACATAAGGATAAATCTGCTAATCTATGACCTTCTATCTGTCTTGCCATGTATATATTATTTTTTGTTTTAGGGTATTCCTTACTGTCAATCCAATGGTTATAACAAACTATTGGTATTTTTAATTGCATTTGCTCAAGAAGCATTTTCCAATTCCAGACTTTGCATGGGTCATTTTCCCATATTATATCTGGGTTTATATTATCCACATGCATCCTCATTATATTATTATCCCATGAACTTCTTGAATCAAATACATTTTTAATGCTGCTTGTCGGTGGTATAGAATGAATTGTATGCTTTGAAAGCTTTGAATACTTAAGCATAAATATAGCATTTGAATCTGCCTCTTGTAACCATTCTCCTTCTGTATTAAAAGCACTTGCTTGAATATTACAGAGAATATGCATCTACAGCCTCCTGGTAATAGGATAATTTATTTAATTTGCTATCAATAGGAATATCACTAAATTTTACTTTTGGAATTTTTACATCGTTTCCTACAAGAAGTTCTGGTATAAATGACTTTAACTTCGGATAATTTTTAAATGCAGGTTCCCAATTACAATCCTTATGTATCAATGGCACTGTTCCATAAGATAATGCCTCCCAGAATCGCATCATACTCATCGCTTGTTTATCAAATGAAGGCACAATCAATGTAAACTCTGCTTTCTTTACAAGTTCACAGTAGTCTTCATAGTCTATAAAATCTTTGTTTGAGTATGATATATGCGAACCTTTTGGCAATTTCATATTATCAAATCTGCCGGTCTTCATCCAGTCTTTTGCAGCAAATATAAACTTAGTATGCTTACTATAAAACTTTTTTTCCTTAAAATAATAACCATACTCTGCATATGGAAAAGCTTTCATATTTTTATAATCATAAAACCAAAGAATTGTTTTTGCTAATTTAAACCCTAATGGGTCATCTAGCATTTGTGTTACTTTAATTCCTTTCTTTATTGCATAAAGCAAAAGCATATTTGTTGACCAAAACATCCTGTTTGCTTGAAAGTTCAATGAGCCTTTGTCAGGATAAAACTTATTTAAGTCAAAACCTTTTTCTTGCTGCATCCTAGGCGACCATCTTGAATCAAATATAAATAACTCTTTCATCTTAAAACTATCAAGTTGTTTATAAAATGATTTCCAATTATCTGGACGTAAATTTATATTTCCTCCTTTTAAATGATTCAACTCTACATATTTTTTCCTAAATAATTCTGTTATAGCTAATGACTTTTTATTATGCAAACCTTTATACTTAGCATATGAACCGGCTACATTAAGCAACATATTCATTTTTATCGCCCCATGAAGTTTCTGAGTATTCAATGTCTATCCTGAATGGCAATTCATAATCAAAGGATGTCATTGCATCAGAAACTAATTTTACTACTTTCTTTCTTTCTGAGTTCTTTATTGCAATAACAAGTTCGTCATGTATTGTTAATTTTATTTTTGATTGTGTTCCTTTTAATGCTTCAAATACTTTTACAAGAGCAGCCTTCATTAAATCTGCAGCTGAACCCTGCACTATATAATTCAATGCTTTATATGCTTCATATGTTTCAAGCCTTGAATACCTTCCCATAAGTGTCCTTATATAACCCTGACCCTCATGTTTATATCTATGCCATACAACATCATTTGTTTCCTTACTAAAATTCTTTACCATATTAAATCTGCCAAAGTATGCATCCATTGCTTGTTTAGTTTTTGAATCCAACCATATAGTATCAAATACTGCAAATGCTTCTTTCTTTTTTGCTCGTTCACCACCTATGTCGCCTGCTTTTTTCAATTCTTTTGCTTCATCCATCAATGAATAATATTTTTCCAAAACAGGCGGTGCCTTCTTTGCTATCTCTTTTGATTCAACGCCGAGAGCTATAAACTTTTCTAATGTAGTTGGTCTTCCCATTCCATATATCAAACCAAACTGTATTGCTTTAGCAGCTTCCCTTGGTATTCCACAAAGATTTGCTACTGTTTGGTGTAAGTCCTCTTTATTCTTTATTGCATCTACCATCTCTGGTTGTGCTGTAAAGATAGCAGTAATTACCATCTCTATCTGTTTATAGTCAAAATAAAATAAACTGTAACCTTTTTCCGGTATGAATGATTTTTTTATTACTGCATCATCGCCATTTTTTATATGCCTACCTGGTATTGGAATATTTTGCAAATTAGGATTTCCAGAAGATAACCTGCCAGTTCTTTTAAACTGGTCATATTCTGTATGTAAATAATTGTTACTATCCATCCTCTCAAGGAATCCATTTATAAATGTATTGCGCAATGAACTATATGTTGAATATATTACTATATCATTGAGCACTTTATCATTAAATGCGCGCAATGCTTCCTTATCTACTTTAACATTTCCTTTATCAGTGTATTTTGTTATTGGTAATTTCTTTTTTGTCATGTATGTAATTATGTCTTTATCGCTTCCAGGATTAAAGTCATCCCATGTAGCTTTTTGTATTTTCTTTTCAAGCTTGTCAATTATCTTTGTAAACTTGTCTCTGCTCTCCTCTAATAACTTCTTGTCCATTAAGTGGCCTTCATATTCCATATGAGCAAGAACAAGAGGAACTTTTGTTTCAATTTCAATAAATAACTTAAATAAGTCCTCATCCTCTTGCAAGTCTTTAAGGAAATACTTATATAACTCCATTGGGTTTGTTATATCTTTCTTAAAATATTTTGCTATTATCTTCCTTGGTATATCTGAGTAATTAGGTTCATATGCTTCATCCCATTGCCTTGAATCCTTGTTTACTCTTTTAAACCACAATTCTTTTGGAACTATTCCTTCCTTTAAGAAAGTTTTGAACAAAGTTTTCCTTCTTGCTATTTCATTTGTTTTCCATTCCTCAAGTTCATTTCTTTCTGTGTCTTCTATTTTAAAAAGATGTTTTACTAAATTTTCCAAATTGTATGAATCGAATTTTGTTTTGCTCATCTTAGCCATTACATATGTATCGTATATCGGGCCATTAAACTCTTTTGCTCCATGCCTCATATAAAACTCTAAATCAAATTTTGCATTATGTAAAATCTTCGCGTCATCATTTGCTAATATTTTTAGCAATGGTTTTATTGAATCTGCATTCTTTGGATAACCTTTTTCCTTTATTTCATCTGCTGTTAGTCCTCCGAATAAATCAAAAACTTTCTGCTCAACCTTTTTAAACTTTGAATCATACTTTGTATATCCTGTATAAAATATCTCGCCTTTATGTGGTGATAAATCTGTTGTTTCTGTATCAATTACATAATAGTTCATAAGAAGCGCTCCTTATTTTTATTGTTCTTCTTTATGTATTCTGCTAATATTTCTTCATGCGTCATTACTTTATTTAAAGCATGCATATAACTTGTGTATGTTACTTCTAACAATAAGATAAACATTGCAGTATCTGTTTCTGTTTCGCTTTTTACCCATGGTCTATTTTTAAGTAAATGCATTGCTAAACTTAGATTCCTTATTACTTGTAATGTGTCATGTTCTGATATTTTATTATCCTTTGGGCAAGGATACTCAATTGCATTTATTTGTTTTGCATCTATCCCAGCAAATATGCATATAGCAGTTAAGAAATGTAAAGCATCTATAAGTTCCTCTTTGTATAAATCAGGAGTAGCATATGATGCTTCCACAAGTTCTTCAGTAAATCTCCATGCATAATCCTTAAAAACTAATTGATTCCTTCTATTATTTACATCCAATGGCGGAATAGGGCCATCACCAGTTGATTCGCGAATCAATTGCATAAATTCTTTTTGCTTTGCAAAAATAGTATTTAGCATTATTCCTCCTCGTTATAATCAGGAGGTTTAACTCCCAACATTTTTCCTCTTAGGAATATAAGATTTGCTATAGCCATATCTATATTGTGTAGCCCTGACTCTGGGTCTATCTCAAGTCCTTCACACCACCAATCCTCAAGATGGCGTTTAGCAGCATTATAATATCTCCATTTCCAACCTTTTACTTTAAGCCAATTATATGCTGCATACTTCTTACAACCATACATCAACACTTCAACTATCTTTTTCATTACTTTTACCGGCAATAAGTCCCAACGTAATTTCTCATGGTCGAGTTTCATTCCTAACTCTATCGGCATTGGACCTAATAACTCAATAGTGTCTTCTGTTTCTTCGCTTATCATGCAATCTGACCATTCAACTATAACCTTTACTATTGTGTTATAGTCAAATACTCCAACAACCTTTTCCTTATACTGTATGCTCTTTATATTTCCTTGCGAATTATCTTTCTTGTTCTTTACAGGCGCTCCAACATAGAACTTCATTTTTACCTCCATTTGATTGCATCAATTACAGATTTATTTCCTATTCCCATAGCATCTTCTATCAAAGCACGAATTATAAAAGCTTCTTTTACCTTCAATGCTTTAGCTCTGCTTGCAAGCCAATAGGCATGTTTCTTTTCAAGTCTAAATAATTTTAGTTTTGCTTTAGACATAATGCCCTCCTTAGAATTTAGGTTTATTCGAGATATTAGAACTTCTAAACTTTACAGTGTTTAGAAATGCTATGAACGGTTTCGTTTTGACGTAATATGAAGTGCCTACTCGTCTAAGGGCTTTGCATTTTAAAAGGTTGCCAATTATTTCGCGAACCTTTTCTCTGTCTCTTACATCTGAAAATATATCAAACAAATCTGCTTGTTTTAATTTATCCCATTCCATAAACTGCTCTTTCTTATCTTCATCAATTATTGTTATTAAATATTCCTGGCCCTTTAATGTATCTTTTTCATATTGCTTTTTAGAATACTTGTCATAGTTCAATGGGTATCCATATATTTTCATTAAGAAATTATGCACATACTCAACATGAATTGGTTTAACTAAAACATTGCCTTTGTCATCTGTGGAGTATAACATTATTGCTAATGCAGCAGCCATTCTTGCTAATTTTATTCTTTGCTCTGACGACTGCACTAATGGTATAGAAGGATGGAACATTTTGCTCTCTTCCATAGCATATTTAAGTATTGCTATTTCTGTTTCCTCGTTTATTATTATATTTTCTTTTACTCTTGACCATGCAAACATAATCATATTATGGCACAATTCAGAAGTATACGTTTTTATATTTGACTTTTTGCTTTTTGCATTTACAACTTCAGGATTTACTTCATCATTTAAAGTTGCCATAACCATATCAAATCTTGCTATGTCCTCTGGCCTACCAACAAGTTCATGTAAAGCTTCTACTCCATTTGCATAATGTGCTAATGACCTTTCCGTTCCTGGTGGATTTGATATTGTAAGCAATCTTGTTCTTCCAAATGCTCTTTCAGTCCTTATCTTGTTTATTGTTATTATTCCTGATGAGCGATAATCTGAAAGTTTATTCCAAAACTCTGGCCCTAACTCATGGGCTTCATCTATTGTGAACTCCTGTAAGTCATGCAGGATTGCTTGACCCCAAGAAATTTCCCATCTTCCATTTTGTAATTGCCTTAATCCACCTATAAGACCTGCAAAACTCATTGACTCGCCAGAAGACCTACCTCCTGCTTTAAAATGCTTAATAAGTTGCTTCACCGATTCTGATTTACCTGTTCTTGTTTCGCCTATAATTAATGCATCCAGGTAACCCTTAAAAATGTCCCTGTCTTGAAATACGAACTCCCTTGCCGAATGAAATAATAAATCTATAAATAAAAACATTGTTTCCCTATTGTGAATGTGTGTTATAGCCTCATAGTCCTTATATTTCTCTTTTAATTTTTCGTCTATAGCATTTAGAGTATTTGACTTAGGCCTAAATACTTTCAATGCATTATGCAATTCTGGTGTAAGCTTAAATGTTTCTATGCTGCTTTCTGAATTTTTTATATTGTATATCAGATGTGTTGCTAACTGAGTTGTAGGGTCTGGTAATGTTATTGCTTCAAACTCATATGTCTTATTTGTTTCTATGTCTTGCCCTATTACATATGCTATCCTTGTAACATGTTTTGAATCTTGCTCCTCATGACTTATTTCTGGTGCAATAGTTATTTCTTCAATGTTTATATTTGTCTTCCTTACTATCCTATGCTTATTGCATCTTTTTGGTATTCCTATTTTATTCTTTATAACTGCAGCCTGAACTAATGAGCTTACATTAATGAGATTTAACAACTCATGGTCCTCATAGGATAACTTAAATTCATGCACTTCGGTTTTATTTATAGGGCATGTATTGCATGAATCCTCTGTAAAATTCTTTTTGCACTTTATTTCACATTCAAGTGGTATTATGTATGGTGCTAATAATTTTCCAACTACAACCGATTTAAACTTTACCCTTTTATTATAATACTTAGCATTTGATGCTTGTGCAAGAGTTACCTTATAAACTTCTAAGTCTTTTTCCTCACCTTTTATATTTGTGTCCTCACCATGATATTCAACAACATCAAGTTTATTAAAGTCATCCAAAGACTTTCCAGATTTTATTAGGTCATTAAAGTCTTTTGCTCCTTTTATAAATTTAAAGAAAACTTTCTTTGCTATTCCATAAATATGGGATGCTACTCTATGTCCTCCTACTTTCCCGGGTCTATCGGAATCATAGCAAATATAAACTGTCTTTCCTGCTAACATGGATGTCCATTCTCTTTTCCATGTATTTGCACCATTGGGAGCAGTTATAGCGTTTAAACCTAATTGATTTGCTAATAAGCAATCGGTTAACCCTTCCATTAAAAATATCTCATCGCTTTTGTTTATGTTATCGTATGGAAATATGGTTGTTGCTCTTCCTTTAAGGAAGACTGTTTTATCCGCTATTTTCCGCTCTGTTAATTTATATTTTATTACATTGATAATGTTACCTTGCGAATCCTTTAATGGTATTAAATACCTATCACCATCAAACCCTATTGAGAACCTTTTTATAGTTTCTTTATTTATAAGTTTCTTTTGCTCTAAATTTTTAAGAGCTTTAGGATTATGCAAAAGCGCTATTGACTTTTCGCTTATTTCTGTCTTGTCCAAATGTCCTATTGTTCCTGTCTCTATTGCATATTGATTTATCACATCTGCTACTGGTATGCTTTTAAGTTTAGCAACAAAATTAAATAAATTTCCTTTTTCATTACATGCATGGCAATAATATAAACCCTTTTTTATATTTATGCTCATGCTTGCTACTTTATCTTTATGGAAAGGGCACTTACACTGGCATTCTGTTGCTGTTTCCCTTTCAAACTTAACATACTTTTTATATTCTGCTTTTATATCCAATAATTGCATTATATTATCTGTCATTGTCAACCCCGATTATTTTTTAAGCCCGAGCCAGGAAATTGGAGTAACCCAGCCCGGGCATTTTGCTAATTAAAATCTACGTTTTGACTTCTTTGTTTCTGCTTTTGGTTCTTCTGCTTCTTCTGCTTCTTCTGCTTCTTCCTTATGTGAAGCAAGAAGATTCGTATCATTCTTTATTCTGCTGTTTATGGATTCGCGCATCTTATTTGCTTCGTCCATAAAGTCTTCATTGTCAACATCTCCTGCAAGTTCAACTTCCCAAACAAATGCAGTATTCTTATTGAACTTGGTTTCTTTTGTTGACAATTTAAACTTCTGGCTAAATATTGGAGCTCCCATAAGGATGTGCTTATCAGAAATGTTGGCCATTTTCTGACCAGCCTTGAATGATGATTTACCGAAAGATATGCAATATGGAAGTGTTGCAGTATCCTGGTCCTCAAGGTAAACAAAGAAATTGATTCTTTTGTTTTTCCAGCGTTCTTCTTCTGTAAGCTCTTCACCATCGTCCCATGTTTTGCCATCCACAGAACGCCCACATATCATAAAGTCATCATTGAACTTTACCCAATCAATGAATTTCTTTATAGGAACTACTATAAGTGGGTTATCAAGTTTCCTTCCTGATACTGAGTCCACAATGTCTCCTGCTTTTGCTCCTGGCACATTCGATGTTTTCTGAACTAATTTTATAAAGCTTATAGATAAATCCTTTACAGAAACATCTTCTACGCCTACATTTTTAAACTTTTCTACTGCAGTATTATTTTTCTTTGCCATCGTCGCCATCTCCTCTTATTGATATGCACTTTTCCTCGAAAGTATGCAAACCAAATTTCTTTTCGAGTTCTTTATTTAGCACATCAACATCAATTAGTTTTTTGTTTTTTGATGCCATCTTTTCTATTTCTACTCTTGCCCAATTAGTTATTGATTGTGGATATACAGTAATTAAGTCGGTAAGATTATTCTTGGTTAAATAATCCTTAATCTTTTTCTGATTAACTACTGAAATCCTTTGCTTGAACGTTGGAGTAAATGTAGCTATTCCTTTTACATACCAATGCTTCTGTCCTAATTCAACTATAGCATCATTTACTTCCTGTTCAAGCAAGTCAAACTCAGAATCTAATTCCTTAATTTGCTTCTGCAAAGCATATTTTTTTTGGCGAATCTCATAAAGTTTTTTACACTTCTTGTCAAGATTTGCTTTATCTACTATAGGTTTCGCTTCCATATTTACCTATCCTTCGGATATGCAACATCCTTTGTAAATTTAATTTTGCCATCTTTTGTTTCAACTGCTTTTGCTTTCTTTGCAGAATTAATAAGCCAATAAGCTACATGCTCTTCAAGTCTGCCGACTTTATCCCTATTATACTCTGCAAATGAATGGAAGCCTGACCTGAATGCTTTGTGTATCTTCTGAATAATAGAACGCTTTTCAGGTGTATCATCTGTAAGCGATACCTTTTTCGGCTTATCAGATTTTGTTGCTGCTTTCTTCTCTGCCGTCTTTTTAGCTACTTCTTTTGCGGCTGATGCTTTTGCCATGTTTGTCTCCTCAAATATTGCATAGGCTGGTTTGCCTTCTGCGGAATATGGAATGAATATTTCATTCCCTGTTTCTATTACTGTAAGCATAACACCCTCATCTGGTCTATGCTTTTTTACTACTACATACAAACCTGTTGCAGATTTGTATACTACACCATCCTTAAGATTGATGAGTGGTGTATATTTACCGTATTCCTTGAGCTTCTCTACCATATCCATTTAACGCCTCCTCAATAAAATCACCTCCATTAGCTTTTGTATTTTCAACCTTATAAAAAGTCTGTTCAGATTCTTTTCGTGTTTTTTCATGTCCATTTTGTTTTCTCCTTATTGTAAGTTCGGATTCTCTTGCATAGGTAAAACCTTTTTTGTTTATAATTACATATTGATAAAACGAATTGCATATTGGCATTTTTACTTTATATGCTTTACCTTTATATGTTACACTATCTCCTGACTGAAATTTATTTATTGTTATTTGCATATTTTCCTCCTCATAAATAAGAAACTCCCGGGTGAGGGTAACCCGGGAGCAAGTTGGAAGGAATATATTATAGGGAGGCTATTATTGCTGTTATCTTATCCATATCAGCTTTTCCTGCTTTTATATCCTCTGCAAATTTCTTACTGAAAGCCCTGGATGCTGCTATGAATTTCTTTCTGAGCTCCCATGCAGGAGCATTAGAAGCTCTAACTTTTTTCTGTAACTCAGGATTCTGGAACTCGAACTGCGAAGCTTTTACTATGAGATAACCTAATGTGTCATTATCGAGTTTTACTGAGTATTTTACAGATGTATTTTCTATCAGCACTTCGCGAATTACACCTGTTCTTGTTGCATATATTCCTTTTGTAATTGTTATCTTTTCATTGATGAACTTCCTTGCTTCTGCTGCTAACTTCTGTGCATCTTTTACTCTGTCAAGCTGCGACTTAAAAACTTCTTCCTTTGTCTTTTTTGCTGTTTTGTTCTTTTCCATGATTTTCTCCAATTTTATGGGAGCCTGAGGCTCTCAAGATTTTCGGAAGCTATTAATAGCTTTCCGTCTTTCCAAATCTCATATAGTTTCCTCTTCTTATCATAAGACATACTGGTTTTAGCGAAAGCCAGTATGCATTCTTTTACCTCCCTTCTTATTATATAGGATTTTGCTAGTTCTTTTAATTCGGATGGTAAGGTTTTGATTGATTCTGGGTTATCGGAAGTAACCATTAAGCCAGTCATTTCTTCTGCTTCGTGAATCGCTTCTAGTAAGTTCATTTGTTTGCCTCCAATTTTGTTTTTCGCCTTTCTTTATCTTGATTGAATTATATATCACAAGGATATAAATTGTCAACCATTATTTTTAAAATAATTTAAAATATTTTCAGATATGTTTTTCTTATTCTGTATATTATCCAGTATAAGCTCATCCACTTCAGATGCAACTAAATCAATAAAAGTGCAATTCCTCTTCTGACCAATTCTATGTAGTCTATCCTGTGACTGCACCCTATCTTCATAACTATAATTATTGCTAAAATAAATCATGTAATCGGCTATTACTAAGTCATTTATTCCTATTAGTGAATGTGGATGGCAAATAATAATTTTACACGACTTATCATTTATAAATTTATCCTTTGTGTCTTTTCCACCATAAAGAAATGCAGGATTATATTCCTTAAGTTCATTTCCTAATAATTCTATGTCTGCTATAAATGCACAACTTACTACTACTTTATGGCCATCCAAATTTTCTAATAATTCTTTTAATGCTTCTAACTTAGGATTTACTTTAAATCTTATTAAATTTCCTTTATCCGTTTTCATAAATCCAGAAGTTATTTGTGCAAGTCTTACTGTCTTTGTTAATATATTTTTAGCTACAACAGCCTCTTCATTTTCCTCTATCCAATGAACAAGTTCATTCTTAATATTATTATATGCTTCCTGTTGTTCCTTGCACATCTCAACATTATATATTTGAAATGTTTTACTCGGTAAGTCCAAGCAATCTTTCTTTAATTTTCTATCGGATACTGATGCTAAAAGGTTTCTAAATAAATCCGCTTTATCTGGGTCCAATACATAACTTGGCCAATGTTGTTCTTTACCTTTAAATGATTCGTTTTCATCAATAAAAAATCTTGCTCTGAAAGCAAAGAAATTATCACCGAATATTTTTGAGCCGAGGAATTTTATTTGATTATACAAATCCATTTCATTTTTTAATATAGGAGAACCAGATGCTATGTATGAAAAGTCAGATTTCAATTGAACTACTAATTTTCCTCTTTGTGATTTTGTGGCTTTTATTTTATGTGACTCATCCGCAATCTTTATCATCCATTTTCTTTTTAATAGAAATTTTGTAAGCTTGCTCTTGTCCCTGAATGAATCATAATTAATAATGAAAACTGTTTTATCTGAATTTTGAAGCGTTTCAAGTTTCTCTAATTTATTTCCATCGAGCACTTCCACTAAGTCATCCATATTTGAGTGTTCAGAGAATTGCTTTAGCCAACTTTTTACAGTAATCTTTGGGCATATAATTAATACATTTCCAATTCCATGCTTCATATATTTATAGCGGATTAAATCTACTAATATTTTTGATTTACCGGTCCCTTGTTCCCAAAAGAATCCGAATGCTTTCATATCTTTAGTTCGCTCAAACAAATCCTTCTGATGCTTAAATGGTTTTGTTTTAAATTCAAACTTGCCCATAATATATCCTCCTGAAATTCATTATAATAGTTATATAATATGGATATATTATTTGTCAATTAAAAAAATTAAGTTTATTGATACCCCGTATTGATTAGTAACCTTAACATTAATGTCAAAGTTACTAATCGATATATTAGATAGGTTTGAAATGATTTTTTTATTTTGCCCATTCAGTTAGTATTTCTTCAGTCCAATATTTATCAGCCATTTGCTGGCCATATTCGATTAAATCATCTGGACCAAACTCAATAGCAGGACCTGTATCTTTATCCGCATATAAATAAAGTATTTCAACATCAGGAAAGTCTTTCTTTATAGTTTTAAACATTTCAGATTCAGGAAAATAAAGTAAAGTATCAAGTGTAGCAAGCAAATGGCTCATGCCATCTGGCTTTATATCTATTCTATCAGGTGAGGGTGTTCCTGTAGCTATAACTATTATTTTAGTAGCACCGAGTTCTATAGCTGTTTTTATTGGTATATTATTTAATGCTCCACCATCTACATAATGGTCACCATTATATATTTGATATTGAAATGCTCCAGGTATTGCAGTAGTCATATTTACAAGTAGTTGAAGGCTCATATCAGGAGTAGTTTTAGTGCTAAAATATTCTGACCTTCTTCTACTAAGATTTGTTGCAGTTATAGCTATTTCAATTGGCAAATCTTTTAGTTTTAAATCTTTAAAATTTGTTTTTGTAATTCTATATAAACCTTGCTGATTCAATATGCTCTTAAATTTCCATATTACCATTCCTAAAAATCCAAATACATCAAGTTTTCCATCGTAAATATCTGAATTTTTATTTATCTTGGACCATAAGTCCTCAAGCATTTGTGCAGGATTATTATTCCAATTTGCTCCTAATATTGCTGCAGTTGCACCACCGATTGATGTTCCAACTATTAAGTCAACTCTTTTTAATATTCCAAGAGTATCTAATTTCTTTATAGGCCTTACTTGGAATCTTCCTCTTTTACCACCGCCCATTAATACCAATGCAACTTTTTCTTTTGGGTCAATATTTACCATGTTATCACCTCATAAATTATTAACCCGGGGCTTTTACGCTCCGGGCACCAAGGAGAGCAAAGTAATCCGCCGCAAGGACTACCTATATTCTATTACAGCATTAATTGTGGATGTTGCGGCTTCTCCTACTATACCATTTGTAAAAGGTATTCCAGAGAATTTGGATTCGCCAAATCCTGAAACAGGATATACTTTACCTTCATACAGAAGCTTCCAACCCTGATTTGCTTCACATATAAGTTTAAATAGAGTGTTTGCGTCTGTGCGAGCAGTATAAGTATTTCCTGCATCATAAATAAATACATCTGTTACTCTTGTCGTTATGTCCTGGTCAGCCCAGATTGCAGTTATTACTCCAGAACCTGATGCTATCTGAACTTTTGCTGTTGAGCTTATCTGTTTGTAAACAGTAGCATTAGCAGCAAATAAAGAACCAACAAAGAGCATTAAAACAAAAACAAAAAGTATTTTCTTTATGATGTATTCCTCCTTTCAGGCTTTACCAGTAGCCCTTAAATTTTGATTGCATTTTTGTATTATCACTTGTGGAAGTAACTTTATTATAATACTTTTGCTGTAGCATTTAACTCTTCAATAGTTCCACTTGTTCCACTTTTACTACCGGTAGGAGATGCTGCAGTAGATGCAGGTGCAGCATCCCAATCATGCCATACAGCAGAAGCATTTGTAGTGTTACAATCCTCATATACTTTAACAGTAGTCAATGATGAACAAGTATCATTAGGGCTCCATGGAGTTATTGTAACTCCAGCAGCACCATAACTAAAATCATTTACTAAACACATTTGTTATCTGCTGCAAAAATACTTAAAGGCAATAATAGTAAAAGCACTAATAATCTCATTTTGTAACCTCCATTGTTATTTTATCCCCTGCTTTAATAGCATTGTCTAATTTATCAAATATGTTACTAAAAGCTATTCTGCTTGAATATATCGCCTCCTTATCCTTTACTTTTCCTACCAATATGCAACCTTCTGTGTCTGCTTCTGTATTTCCATAATGAATCCTTACGCCTTCAAAATCCGGCACATTAAGTAGCAATGGCATCTTTCTTTTAAACCGTACAGAATCATTAATTATAATTGGATAAGTTCCATAGGGTATTGCAGTCCTACCAGGTATCTTTACGCCTTCCCTTACTTTGTCTTCAAGTGTATAGCACTCAAAACAGTTATTGATATACAATTCACCTATAGTGCAGGACTCTTTCAATTCTTTTCTTATAAGTGTAAGTTTCATTTAAAAACCTCCGATAATTTATCTATAAGAGTTCCGGCACCCAATCCTAATGCTCCAGCTATTATCGAATATATTGCTGCAGCAACAGGGTTCTTTTTAAAAAGAGCAAATACATCCTTTAGTATTTTTTTAAAAAATTCTTTTTTAATTTTTTCGGTTACCTCCGGTTCCATTTCCTTTTTTATTTCAGCCTCTTTTTTATCATCCTCAAGTGCTCCAACTCTATTTTCAAGTTGTGGACAATATGAATTATGTGACTTTATTAATGCGTCCAATTTTGAAACTACAGAATTTTCTGGATGCCCATTACCTAAAAGTGTTTCCTTTACTGTTTTTAAATCCTCGCTGTGCCTTTCAAGTGTCGCTTCAACTCTACCCATCGCCATTAATAAATCTGAAACCATTTTTTCTTCCATTCCAAACCTCCTAAGTTTTGTCTGTTATAAATTCTTTTAATTTTAAAATAGTAAAGTTTTGCTTTCCAATTGTATGCTCCACTCCCATTACATAATATATTATCCTGGAAGCCGAATCTGTTGCTGTGGCCTTATCCGGAGCATAAGCCCCTCCACCTATTAATGAGGGAGTATTGAATTTCACGCCCCTCAGGTCTGAAAAGATGTTAAAAACAAATATCTTGTTAAATAAATTATTTCCATAATTTAAGAATGGAACTTTTATTGTGAATTCTTTTGACGGCCAGGAAGTGAAATTTTCAAATACATCAACAATAGCCTGAGCTGTGGCTGCTGAGGTGATAGAATCAGATTCAATATTTATCTGGCGATCTTCGTTAAAGCATACTTGTGCACCTTCTGAAATAGTAAATGTAGCAGTTCCTGCACTGTATTTCATAGTAACAGACTTAAATAATCTGTGCTCTCCATTGTTATATTCTTCTACCCCTAGTAAATTATTACCAGTAATAATATAATCTGGTGTTGCTGCGGCTGCTAATGTAACTGAATCTACAGTATAAAATTTATATCCATTATAAAGTCCGAACTTAAAACCACCAAACTGAGCCAGCAGCTTTAATATGTCCAAAGTTTTAGGTGGAAGAGCTGCTACATCATCAATCGCTATGTCATTAAGAATAGCAATGCTTGCGACATCGTATTCAATTATATTTTCGAAAAACCTATTGTTTATGACTATTGGAAGTATTTCACTTATGGTCATACCGTCTGATAATGCTGGATAAATATCATTTGAAAGAATAGTTTCCAGATATTTTAAAGGCGTATATGTTTTTATATCTATTAAGCCTTCATTCATTTTAATATTCTTACTATCAATTAAGGTCCTAGATATTTCATAATCTTCGCAGGTAATTCTTATTATGGACTGATTTCTTTGATATATTTTTCCAGTAGAGTAAAATAAGCTTTCAGGATTCTCTTCAAAATCAAAACGTTCTTCAGTATTGTCAAAAGTAAAACTAATATCAGCTAGCGATACTTTTCCAAGACTAAAATTATTATCATCTGATGTATTTTTTATTTTTATAGAATCTTGTCTTAAATATCTAGTCACGTCAATCCAGTTTGCGTCATAATCAGGAGTTATTTCATATTTATTTAACACGTCTTCTCTACCAGCTAACAAGAAACCTCCATATATGTTACCAGACCTGGCTAGTGTAGGAAAATAAATAGGCTTGCTGCCGTCGTCAGCATTTCTAGTTATAAAATATTTATATGGATAGAAGTCACACAAATAAATTTTATTTTCTGTTTTAGAAAACAGTATAATACCAAAGCCCTCATAAAAAGAACTTCTTGTGACAGTATAACTATTCTGTTCAACAAAAGAACTGTTTAATTTTTTTACCACATAAGATGTGGTGTCATTATTACAGGTTAAGTATATATCATCAGTAGTAATATCAATATCAAAATGAAGTATATCAGAAACAGTATTTTTAGCTATGAATTTTCCAAACGCAAACTTTTGTATTCTATTATTTCCGCTATCTGCTATGTAAATATGCCCTGTATAACTATCAAAAGCCATTGACCATGCATTCGCAAGTTGACCATCTCCAGTACCTGCAGCAGCAAAAGTAGAAACTGCTATACCAGCAGGAGTATACTTTGTTATATTATCATTAGTATGGTTAGTCAAATATATATATTCTGCAGTATCAACTAAAACTCCATATGTATTGGCTGGCAAACTTGAAATTAAGTTTGTCACGGTATAATCTGTTAAGCTTATTCTTTTTAAAATATTATTACTAATATCAACAACATAAATATAATTAGCGCTCATACTAATAGCATAACTTCCTCCAACTGAAGATACTGTTTGTATTAAACTTCCTGCTGTGTCGTATACTTTAATGTCACCGTTTACACATACAGCTATTTTAGTTCCATTAGTAGCAATACCAGTAGCAGCTATTCCTGATATTAAATCCACGTGTCCTGTGCCATCATTGTTATATGAATGAACTTTACTTCCTGCATAGTCTGATACATAAACTTTATTATTAACATTATCATAAGCCAAACCTGTTAAATAATTGGCTATACCAGTAGCATAAGCCAATGACCATGAAGTTAATAAAGTGCCAGCTGAATTATACTTTTCAATAGTTTTGTCAGTTTCATTTCCTATGTATAAATTTCCATTATCTTCGCAAGCAATAAAATAAATATTTTTACCTGCGCGCGTTATTTTACTTTTATAAACTCCCCAGTCATAAGTTTTTATTCTATTATTTCCAGTATCAGCTATTAATAATTGACCTAGTGAATTATGCTTTATACTAGTAGGCGCGTTCCAATCATCATCACCGCTTCCCGCTGTTCCTGTAGAAGTTCCTATATAATTTATAGCACCGGCCATATTTATATAGCATACTTTATTGCTTGCTATATTTGTAAAACAAAAGGTATCATAAATATTATCTATATATCTAGCATTACCAGAAGAAACTCCTGTATAAACTACAGAATCTACAGCACTAAGATCGGAAAAATTATTTCTATATAATTTGTATGTATCGACTCCGCCTATTAGTATTCTGATAGAAAAAACAATAGAGCCGTTTGTTGATACAAAAGGACCATTTCGAATAGTAGCTGTTGAATCAGTATATGTAAAAGTGCGATTAGTCAAGCCTAAATTTTTACGCCTACGTTTTAAATAGACTTTAAAATCCTTCTGTGAGTAATGTTTGGATTTAATAACAGCAGCCATTAGTTTTCCTCCACAAAAGCAGCTTCTATTAAATGCAATGAATTACTTTCGATTCCATTCCCTAAGTCATTCTGCCCATTTGCATGTGCAGCATTAAAAGACTTTGATGCTTCATAAACCCTAACTATATTTTTTTGTTTCCATTCATCGGATATAACTTTAAAATTGGAATCACTCCTGCCACCATTAAGCCAATAATAAAATGGAGTTGCTCTTTTTATTAATTCCTGCACCATGTTTACATCATTTTGTGATGCAGTGGATGCAAATCCAGATGCGCTATCACCAAATTGTATTTTGCACTCAAACCATTTCCTGCTTTTATTTATTCTGGATGCGCCATACCAATTTTTTTCCTCTGAAATATCTATCATAGTTTTAGGAAAATGCTTTGGACAAAATGACCATTCATACAATTGTTTTAGTGCTATTAAGTTACCAACTTTTATTGTTAAAGTATCATCATACTTTTCTGCGCTAAAAACATATTTAATTTTAGTTATGCTTTTTGTTGTAGCAGTATAATAAACTACATAATCTAATAATGAAGTAAATGAACCGGTTATCAATGTATTATAACCTGCTCCTTCATCTATTGACACTGTATATGTTTTAGCATTACAACCTTTTATACATACAAGATTTAAAGATTGTGCAGAATTAAATATATATTCAAATGTATGCGTATTGCCTGCTGTATGTGTAAGTGAAACATAAGTTTCATCGCGCCCATCTTTCACGAAATCCATTAAATCTGTGGAAGCCATTTTACTTGTAGGTTCGTTTATAGTATTAGCAGAAAGTATTAAATTGTCGTCAAACACTTTTGGATAACCTAAATTTGAACTATTATAAGCATTTGAAGCAGAATTTCCTATATTAAAATGAAATCCGGATGGGTATGTTTTTCCACTATCAACAAATTTCATTAATGCAAAATAGTTTCCTACTTCTTGTGCACTTATATCAAAAGGATAATAATATTGCCCTTTGGATAATTTTATCAGGTCTGCACCGTTTATAACCGGTGTAGCAGTAGTTCCTTTATAAATATATATCTTAGCAGAAGTTCCAGGGTCTGCTTCAGCACCAGTAGAACTTGCAAAATTGCCAAATAAGGTTATTATGCTATTTTTTGATTTATCATAATCACATATCATTTCGCTATCGGTTGTTTTTATATGGTCAAGTATGTTTATTTCATCGGCGTCAGACGCGGTTAATAGTAAATTAAATATACCGTCTGAAAAAGGCGCAAAGTCTACATCTTTATAATATACACCTGTTTCAAGTGCTGTCATGGCCTGGCTGTAAAGTTCTGTGGTAGAAGCACCAGACAATATTTTTGCTGTCATAGAAGTAGCTGCTTTTGCAGAGCCATCTGTATCTGTATATATGCCCCATACTCTGGCTGCTTTAGTTTTGTTTATTATC
>CAZBHO010000025.1:0-267 GCA_964491945.1 uncultured Verrucomicrobiota bacterium
ACTTGAGGCGGCTACGAATATACTAAATAGTAAGGTTAGCGATTTACAAAATGCAACAAATGATTTAAGTGGTAAGTTTCTTGTTGCCCTGACAGGCCTGGTAGAGCAGGCAGCGGCTAGCAATTATTTAGCAATAGTTGGGCAAAATATCTTTTATTGTGTGACTAACGCAGGGACAACTGTGATAGTAGGTACTAACGAAAATGAAGCATATCGTGGTGACTGGGGAGCATATTTGAGCAATCAGGTGGTTGCGGTTAATGTGGC
>CAZBHO010000025.1:277-14313 GCA_964491945.1 uncultured Verrucomicrobiota bacterium
ATTTTAAATAGTGCTGTTACAGTTTTGAATAATGCTACAAATGATCTCGGCAATAAAATTACACAACTAAATGTTGCCACTAATGATTTAAATACACGGGTGGGGTCGTTAGAAGGAACTGTAACTTTGAGGCTTGGAACGGGCACATTACAGCAGGGCAAAGTTTATTATTTCAGCAGCTCTGGTGAATGGAAACTTGCGTGTGCCACCAATGAGATTACGGCTGCTGGTTTAATGGGCGTGGCGCTTGGCACTTCACCTGCTGATGGAATGATGCTGATTGGGGAGCTTGCTGGTTCTTATGCGGAAGGTACTATAGTTTATCTTTCGCCAACAGCAGGTGAGCTTACAACAACGCGTCCTACTGGCACTAATCAGGTTGTCAGGATAATGGGATATGGATTAGGTAGTTCTATGTTCTTCAATCCGGATAGGAGCTATGTGGAAATTTTTGATAGTAATCCTTAAGGATTTATGAATTATACGAAATAACTTCAAGGGCGGAATGTGGTAATTCTTTTATGAATCGTGAGGGGGAATAGTATTGGATTGCACCTTTAAAAGAGAGCCTATATTTTGGTACACACAAAAACAGCATATCTTTTGCGCGGGTGGTTGCCACGTAGAAGAGGCGTCTTTCTTCTTCTGTTTCGCTTTCTGACATAGCCTTTCCTGATGGGAAGCAACCTTCCACAAGCCATAGAATGAAAACGGCTTTCCATTCCAGTCCTTTTGCTTGATGAATGGTGCTTAATTTAATAAGCCCTCCATTTTGGTCAAGAGGGTCAACTTCTGCATCAACATTAGAAAGCAATGTAACCTCGTGGAGGAAAGAATCCAGAGAATCAAATTTTGTTGTGAAGGCAACGAGTTCGTGTATATCCTCCAATCGTTTTTCGTTATCTTCATAATTTTCAGCCAGGTATGTGCTGTAATAGGTGGTAAGAAAATCTTCTATGATTTTGGCATAAGCAGAGATTGTTTGTTGGTCAGGTAAAATATTGTTTATAGATTGACATAATGCCTGCCAGATGGGCTTTGATTCTGTTGTAAGGGCAGCAAGTATTTTCTTTTGAGTCTCTTTTTGCAGTAGGTTGCATTTTCTTTCAAGCAGGCTCCATATTATTTGAGCTTTTTTTGTGCCTATACGAGGCAACAATTGCAGAAAGCGAAGGAAAGCAAGTTCATCCGACTGGTTGTGGAATAATCTTAAGAACGACAGCACATCTTTGATATGAGCTTGCTCAAAGAAACGGACGCCAGATGTTATAGAAAAAGGGATTTGTGCCTTTGTGAGAGCCAGTTGCAATTCCATAGATAGAAAGTGTGATCGATACAAAACAGCTATTTCATTGCGTTCCATACCTTGTGCTATCAAGTTTTTTATCTCATTGGCTATAAATAGAGCCTGGGATTCTCCATTGCTTAATTTCACAAGTGTTGGTTTACAGCCGGGTGCTCTCACTGCTTTTAGGCTCTTTTGAAATTGATTGGGGTTGCCAGCAATTGCAGCATTAGCCACTGCAAGAATCTCTGGATTGCTCCTGTAATTTGTTTCAAGCTTATACATTTTTGCATCAGGATATCTCTTTGGAAAAGTAATTATGTTTTTAAAATCTGCGCCACGCCATGAATAAATACTCTGAAAATCATCACCAACCACAAAAAGATTTCTATTCTTCTTTGCCAAAAGATCAACAATTTCAGCCTGCAAATAGTTGGTATCTTGATATTCATCAACTAATATATGGATAAATTGTTCTTGATAATACGAAAGCACATACTCGCTTCTTCTAAAAAGCTCCAAAACATAAATCAGCAAATCATCAAAATCCACCAGATTGTTTTCCTGCTTTTTCTTTTTGTATAGTTTAATTACGCGCAAAATATCCTTTGAGTTAACATTGTGAGAAAAAAAGTGTTTTTCAAACGCTTCTTCAATATCAGTATTTCTATTGATGAACGAGCTGTATAGCGCAAGCAAAACATCTGGCTTGGGAAAATGGCTCTTTTGAATTTTTAATTCTGTTATTGCCGCTCGTATCAAGCTTATGGCATCTTCTCTATCAATGATTGTATAGTCGGATGGGATATCAATATAAGAGCTATATCTTCTTAAAATTCTGTTTGCCATATGATGAAATGTGCCGCCCCACAGGCCACTAACGTTGTTACCTACTATGTATCTGGCTCTTTCCAGCATTTCATTTGCAGCCTTGTTCGTGAATGTTAAAAGCAATATTCGCTCTGGAGCTATGCCTTTATGCACAAGATAAGCCACTCTATATACAAGGGTTCTGGTTTTCCCTGTGCCTGCTGCTGCTAACACAAAAACAGGGCCATCAGGTGCAGTTACAGCGGCAAATTGTTCCTCGTTAAGTTCGTTTGAAAAGGAAGTTATCATCTTATTGAGGCGCTAAATCCACCCTCTTGTTTTCTTCCGATAGTCTTGAATGCAGATGTAGCAGATTGGTTAAAGAAAAGTTTTTCAAAGCCTCGCCTGTGCCAGCATCCACACGTCCTAATATGTGGCGGATGGCTGGATTAAGAGTTTCAAGTCCTAAACTTTTTGGTGATGCACCAGCCTGTGTAATTATTTCCAGAACGTCTTTGATAAATATTGAATCTGGCGTTTTGCATAGCACAAAATGGTTGGGGCGATCTGCCACTTCAACCATCAAACCACTTTTGACTAGTACTTCCAGCACTTCGTTGATTAGTCTTACAGGAATTTTATGTTTTTTTGAATAGGATTGGACGTCGAACATTGGGACGTTTATTATCATAGGCATAGCAGCGTGAGAAAGGATGGAAAGCGCAAGCATAATGCGCGATTGTGTACTTGCTGAATGCGCTTTTTGTTCCATCTGATATGTTGCATAGTTTTGGATGGCGAATCCTATTTCGGCGCCAAGCAAAATGATTTGCCATGAAATATACAACCATAAAAGGAAAATTGGCACCGATGCAAATGTGGCATAAATTGCGTTGTATTGGCTTACGCCTATTTGTAGTTTTATATAGAACCATTGCCATGCAATCCATAATGAGCCACCAATCAAGCTGCTTACTATGGCTGGCATCATATTAACGGTCGTGTTTGGCATATATTTATAAAGGAATAAAAATGCCATCCATGTTACAAAGAAAGGCGTTAAGGAGAGCACGTTGGAATAAAACGTTTGAGAGAGCCCAAACTTGTTTGCTATAATTTCAGCAATGGTTGAGCTCATTAAGGTTGCATTTATAGTGGTGGCTGCCAGAATCAGCACTGGCACAACCATTGTTATGCTTAAATAGTCTGATATTTTTCTTAAGAGAGGTCGTTGTGTTGTTGCTCCCCAAACTCTATTGAAAGATGCTTCAACACAAGAGAGCACCTGCACAACAACCCAGAAAAGAAAGATAAATCCAAGTCCACCAAGTGTGGCAAAATTGGTGTTTTTAACATAGGCTATAATTCTGCTTATAAACTCCTGAAATTGCGGTGGCATTTGAGCAATTGATGCAAGTATTTTTGCTTCAGCCCATTCACCAGCATTTAAGCCACGCAGCACAGCAAGCGCAATTGCTGCAATAGGCACGAGCGCCATTAGCGAATTAAAAGTCAATGCAGAAGCCTGCAGTGGGCATTCATTTTCCATATATCCCTTCAAAACCAAATGTACAATTCTTATAAAATTAATTCCTATGCGTTTGAAGGTGGAAAGTGTATGTATCTCTACTTCCCAGATGCCAACTGTGAGAAAATGCCATATCCTGTTCCAGCATCCCGTAGGTTCACTTGCTATGTTTTTATCATTCATAATCGTTTAAATAAATCCTCTTACTTTTGCCAGAGTGAAAGCCGAAAGAGTCTTGGCATCCTCTATTTCGCCTCTTTTTATCATTGCTTCAAAATCAGCTGGAGCAAGCACGCATAGCTCTATTCGTTCATCAGCATCCAGCTTTTGATTGAGCAATGAAGTATTTTCTATTTTAGCAAAAAAAAGGTGTAAAACTTCTGAACAAAAACCGGGTGCAGAAAATATCCTGCCTAACAGTAGCAGATGTTCTGCCTTATAGCCAGTTTCTTCTAAAAGCTCTCTTTCAGCACATTTGGCAGGGCTCTCACCAATTTCAAGCGTGCCAGCAACAATTTCTAGCAAACTCTTTTCTATAGCTTTTCTATATTGCTTAACGAAAATGTAGTTGCCCATATCATTTATTACCCATAGCCCCACCGCACCACGATGTTGCACTATTTCCCTTGTTGCAATCTTGCCATCAGGCAATTCAACTGTTAATAGGTTGAGTGTCAGCAATTTGCCTTTAAATATATTCTTCTGTTCTCTGGTCGTTTCCATAAAAGTCTTTTCTACAATAAAGATAATTTTGTAAAAATCAAGCAGGTTTATTTTTTCGTAAAAATAAGACTAGGAAAAAACAGCAGAATATCATATCACTTTTTTCGTTTATATTTTTTTCTAGTTTTTTAAGGAGTTCCTATGAATTTATATATTGCTACTAATGGAAATGATAACTGGTCTGGCACATTGCCTTCACCTAATTCAAAAAAGACTGATGGTCCTCTTGCAACCTTTGATGGTGTTCTTAAAAAAATACAAGCCATTAAAACCACATTCAATGATCCAGATAGATATAATTACAGAAAGAAGCAAATTGTTACAGAGCCTGTAACGGTGTGGGTACGTGGTGGAAGGTATGAACTCCATCAGCCTTTGATATTTTCTCATCAGGAAAGTTATCCTTTGCTTTTCAAGGCTTATGGAAAAGAGAAGCCAATTATAAGTGGGGGCAAGATAATTAAAGGTTGGGAAGAATTCAATTTAAAAGGGAAGAGGGCATGGCGAGTTTTTATCCCAGAAGTCAAAGATGGCGAATGGGAGTTTAGATCGCTCTTTGTTAATGGGAAAAGAGCGTTAAAACCACGTGTGCCGCAGAAAGGTTTCCTTACAATGCAAAATGTTCCAGATTTAAAACAAGTTAATGGTGGATGGGATAAAGGCGGGCAGAAAACGTTTATTTATTATAAAAATGATTTGCCTCAGACTCTGGAGTATCCAGAAGAAATTGAAGTTATATTTATGCATTTATGGATAGAGGAACGTTCCAAAGTTGTTGCCCTTGACCATATTAAACGGCAAATCACACTTGAGCGTCCGTCAATGTTCAAGATACAAGGCGATGAACAAATAAACAGCATAGGTTTAAAAGATAATCCTACATACTATTATTTTGAGAATGTTTTTGAAGCTCTTACAAATGAGGGTGAATGGTTCCTTAATAAAAAAGATGGTGAGCTAATTTATATTCCTCGTAAAAATGAAAAATTGGAAAATACAGAAGTGATAGCTCCATCTCTTCTTCAGCTTGTTGCTTTTTTAGGCGAGCCGGAAAAGGAAAAATATGTTGAATTTATAGGATTTGAAGGTTTGACTTTTGCGCATACAGATTGGCGGCATCCTGATTATGACGGAGCTTTGGTGCTTGGCTCAAGCAATCCGCACCACATTTTTTGCAATACGTATTCTAGACGGATGAGAAGGAAGAATTCTGCAAGTGTGCAACAAGCCGCATGCGATGTGCCCGGTGTCATAACATTTGAAGGTGCAAGAAATTGTAAGATAGAAAATTGCCATATTCAAAATGTTGGTTGGTATGCTATTGAGATAGGGGATGGCTCAAGTAACATAAAAATTTCTGGAAATATAATTAAAGATATTGGCGCTGGCGGAGTAAAGATAAATGGGATGGCTGCCAGAGATCAAATGCCATCCAGGGAAACAGGCAGCTCGCATATTACGGATAATTTAATTACGGAATGTGGCAGAATCTTTTATAGCGCAGCAGGCGTTCTTTCTATGAATGCGCGTAAAATGGTTATTGCCCACAATGAGATATCGGATTTATATTACACTGGCATCAGTTGTGGCTGGGAGTGGGGCTATGGCAGCAACATAAGTTGTGATAATTTGATAGAGCAAAATCTTATCTATAATCTTGGACAAAAGTTTCTATCGGATATGGGTGGCATATATATTCTTGGAGTGCAGCCCGGAACCGTAGTAAGGAGGAACGTGGTGTTCAATGTTAAATGCGCTAAATATGGTGGCTGGTGTATATATTTGGATGAAGGATCAAGTCATGTAATAGTTGAAGAAAATTTGGCTTATGATGCCGATAGAGAAATCTTTCATCAACATTACGGTAGAGAAAATACGTTAAGAAACAATATATTCGCATTTGGCGAAACAGCTGTTATACGCTGCTCACGTACTGAAGAGCATGTAAGTTTAGTCCTATACAACAATATCTTTATCAGCAATGGCAAACCAATTATAGGCAAGGGATACGATAAAGATATACCTCGTATTTTGGGGATGAACAACATAGTTTATGATTTAAAAAACAAAATCCCGTATATTGAGACTCCTACCAATCCTCATATGAGCTGGAAAGAATGGCAAAAGCTTGGTAAAGAAGTTTCTTCGGCTATAGCTAACCCTCTCCTTATTTTGAAAGGCAAAAAAGAATTCACTTTGAAAAATAAATCTCTATTAGAAAAACTTGCTATACAATTGCCAGATTTCTCTAATGTTGGCATACGCCCAGTAAACAAAAGGAGATAATGCGAAGGCTAAACTTCTTTTTTAAGCGGCACACCTTTCTTAACAGCAATTTTTTCTTCTTTGCCATTTTTGATAAGGTGTAATGTAAAATCTATATTTGCTTCAAGCTCTATATGTGCAGGGTCTTCTTCCTTATCTCTGGCAGCACAACGAAGATTCATCACACCACCATCACCAAAGGGCATGTTTTGCATTTCGTAAGCTGAAGTTAGCCCCAGCTCCCACGTCAAGGTGTTTTGCGGAACATCTATATCCAGCCCCAATATAAATTCGTAAAGCATAGCAGTAGGTCCTAGCGCCGTCCAACCGGTAAAATCTGGTTGTACAAGCCTGCCATTGTGCCTGCTATCTTTCGAAGGCTCGGGCTTTTCAGGTGAATAGCATTCCCAGAGCGTTTTTGGATGCGGCGTATATTCGTAGTAAACCTTTGCAATGTGTTCAAGATAACGTAGTGCCAGCTCACGAGCCAGTTTGTATCGACGATACTTTTTTAGCCCACTAAAAATCATATAATTTGTTGGAGCCCATACCCCTCCAAGCCAGTAATCACCTTGCTCAGTGTAATTTGGATCATCAAAAGAAAGAGTTGGCACAGGACACGGTCTGCCAAAAGTTTGCGGGCTCTTTAAATGTTCACACATTGCATCAACCTGCTCTTTTTCGGCAAACTCTGCCACCATAGGCCAGAAGCCAGCAGCAGTCTTGGAAGCCAGCCAGTTATAAAAGGGCATATAGTCGTGAAAGAACCTGCTCCGTGGACACCAACAATGACGTTTCGTCCATCTACTTATATATTCATGCTGAGCCTTAAAACGGGAAGCAATCCCCTTTTCTCCTATCGCTTCTGCAAGACGACTTATGCTTATTGCCAGAAGAGCCATCTGACTGCTCAAATCAATCCAACCAAGATGTTTGCCTGCATCAGGGTTTCTTTGACCTCTTGGCGAGTTATCCATTCCTGAGCTTCCTGCATCTTCAAAATAAAAAAGTTCATCCGCAGTTCTTCTATTGCTGAAAATCCATTCAAAATGTTTAATTAAATGCGGCAATATCCTTCTTATCCTATGAGAGCGCCCTGTAGTGCGATAATACTCCCATTCTGCCCAGCCAAAAAGTGGCGGATTGATTCTTTCCCCATAAGCTTCTTTGCCTGTCTCCAGCACATAAGTCATAGATATGTATCCATCTGAACGCTGAAAACCATAAAAGTTATCAAGAGATTGAATTCCCGGAAATATATCTGGCAGATATCGTGTATATAATGCCATAAAGCAGGTATCCCAGACCCAGATGTAATTTGGATGTAAAGCGTTATACATATAGTATGGCGAAGGAAGCTCTTGCTTATAGTGAATGCTATTAAATGCTGATTGCCACGTAAAAGAGCATAGCTCTCTTAAAAACTCTTTGCCTTTTATGTGTGGCACGGGCAACTTAGCAATATCCAGACTGGCAGGCATCTTGTAATCATAACTTTCCATTATAGCCTCCTAATATCCTATAAGTTCCTGAAGTTTTTCGGTAAGTTCTCCAATTTTAAGGCGGGCTTGTTTCATAGAATCCCTCTCACGTAAAGTAACCGTTTCATCATCCAGTGTTTGAAAATCAATTGTTATACAAAATGGAGTGCCTATCTCATCCTGACGCCTGTAGCGCCTGCCGATTGCCCCATTCAAATCCCAAAAACATTTCCATCTTTTGTTCAATAGTTCAAAAACTTGCCTGCTCTTTTCAACTAGCTGTGGCTTGTTTTTTAACAGAGGAAACACTCCAACCTTAATTGGTGCCATTTGAGGAGTGAATCTTAAAATGGTTCTTAACTCATAACCTTCAGGTGGCTGTATGTTAGGTGTTGCCTCTATTGGTTCTTTATCTACGCCAGCGGAAGGCACCCACTCTTCATAATATGCTTCACACAAAAGAGCCAACGCAATTCTATCCACACCAGCAGAAGGCTCAATGACGTGTGGAATGTATCTTTCTTTTGTCTCAGGATCAAAGTAGTCAAGCTGTTTACCACTGTATTTTGAATGCTGGCTCAAATCAAAGTTGCCTCTTGCAGCTATACCTTCAAGTTCTTGCCAACCAAATGGAAAATCATACATAATATCCACGCAAGCACTTGC
The DNA here is from genome assembly GCA_964491945.1 of uncultured Verrucomicrobiota bacterium. Taxonomy (GTDB): domain Bacteria; phylum Verrucomicrobiota; class Kiritimatiellia; order JAAZAB01; family JAAZAB01; genus CAZBHO01. The sequence goes on from CAZBHO010000025.1 coordinate 9,036, forward strand.
ATAATGGGCAAGCTCTTCTTTAGGATACACGTGTTGCTTAACACTATCCTTTGGGAAACCAATGCTTTCATACCAGCGTAGCCGCTCCTCAACCCAATACTTGTGCCACTCTGCATCTGTGCCCGGTTTAATGAAAAATTCTAATTCCATCTGCTCAAATTCTCTGGAACGAAATATAAAATTGCGCGGATTGATCTCATTCCTGAAAGCTTTTCCAATTTGAGCTATCCCAAAAGGCACTTTCACCCTGGATGTATCAATAACATTATTAAATTGTACAAAAATGCCTTGCGCAGTTTCTGGCCTTAAATAGGTAAGTGTAGAAGCATCTTCCACTGGTCCAACATAGGTCTTAAACATCAAGTTAAAGGCGCGCGGCTTCGTAAAGTCATCACCACCACAGGCAGTGCATTTTATCCCTGCAGGCAACTCAAGCCCATTCTCGGTCTTGATGATGTTTTTTCCATTTTCTTCGCAAAGCGTATCAGCCCTAAATCGTTTTCCGCACTTCTTACAATCCACCATCGGATCAACAAAATTATCAGCATGCCCGGAAGCCTTCCACACCTTTGGATGCATAATGATGGAACAATCAACCCCAACAACATCTTCGCGCCTATGTACTATCGCCCTCCACCAGCTCTCACGAATGTTGCGTTTTAATTCGCAGCCCATAGGACCAAAGTCCCAAAAGCCATTTATGCCATCATATATTTCAGAACTCTGAAATATAAAGCCACGCCGCTTGCAAAGCGAAACGAGATTTTCCATTATAACTTTATTTTTTTTCCGTTGCATAAGCGCACATACTCTATAAAACACCTCACTTTTTCAAGCTAAAAATAAATCCTTACTTTTCCTCTCGTTGACTTTGTAAAGCCTGATTCAAAAAGACTATTTTTTTTTTGAGTTTTTTTAACATGAGACGTTTATGAGACGTTTTTTTTCAAAAAAAACATTTCTAGCACATTTTCAGCCTCTACCTTCCCATTGCTTCTCATAATCCTTCTCCTGTGAACTCTGATGGATTTTTTATATTTTGAGCCTTATCAAATCTTCTGGATAAAGCTTTGTTTCTCGGTTGGAGGAGTGGCTTGGAGATAAAAAAACTCTCTTGTGTTAAAGAAAAAATATGTTATATATCTGTTTCTATTTCAAGAAGCATTTTTATGGAAAAAAATTTTAAGGACATATCTTTTATAAATGACTTTGCTTTTGCGTTGAGCAAGATAAAAACGCTATACGAATTAAAAATTTTTTTAAAGGGGATGTTTACGCAAGTGGAGTTAAGGCGAGTGGCAAAAAGATGGCAATTGCTTGAGCTGCTTGCTGGCGGAATGACGCAGCGGAAAATAGCCAAAAAACTAAAAGTAAGCCTATGCAACATAACAAGAGGCTCAAGAGAATTTCGCACTGATCCAATTTTTAAGAAGCTTGCATTACGATTATTAGGAGAACAACAAAAAAGGAGAAAAACACGTACATGAGCAAAATCAAAATAGTGCTTAACGAATCGGAGATGCCAAGACAGTGGTATAACATTCAAGCCGCCCTTTCAAAACCTGTGCCACCACCGATAACTCCCGATGGCAAACCTATAACTCCGGATATGCTGGCGCCTGTTTTCCCGATGAACTTGATTGAACAGGAAGTAAGCACAGAGCGCTGGATAGATATTCCAGAACCGGTTCTTGAAAAGTTGCTCCTATGGCGGCCAACACCTTTAATGAGAGCTCTCTCATTTGAAAAGGCACTTAATGCGCCTGTAAAGATATTTTATAAGAACGAGGGAGTTTCACCTGCTGGCAGCCACAAGCCCAATACAGCTGTTGCGCAAGCTTATTACAACAAAATCTTCGGCATAAAACGTCTTACTACTGAAACTGGGGCGGGGCAATGGGGAAGTGCCATGGCTATGAGCTGCAAGCTGTTCGGCCTTGAATGCAGAGTGTATATGGTAAAAATAAGCTTTGAACAAAAGCCATTTAGAAAAATTATGATGAACGTTTGGGGCGCTGAATGCGTGGCAAGTCCCAGCACCTTGACAAAGGCCGGCAGAGATATTTTGCAAAAATATCCAGATTCTCCGGGCAGTCTTGGTATTGCTATTAGTGAAGCAATAGAAGATGCGGTTACATCAAAAGACACCAGATATTGCCTTGGGAGCGTTTTAAACCACGTGCTTCTGCATCAAACTGTTATTGGATTGGAAGCAAAGAAACAAATGCAAATTGCAGGAACCTATCCTGACATAGTTATAGGTTGCGTAGGAGGTGGCTCAAACTTTGCAGGAATAAGCTTCCCGTTTGTGGCAGATAAGATATCGGGAAAGAATTTAAGGATAATAGCGGTTGAGCCGACGGCGTGTCCCACTTTAACAAAAGGTCCTTTTGTTTATGATAGTGGCGATGTGGCTATGATGACGCCGCTTCTTGCAATGCATAGTTTGGGGCATACATTTATACCAAAGCCGATACATGCTGGTGGGCTGCGTTATCACGGAATGGCGCCACTTGTAAGCCATGTGTTAAACGAAGGCTTAATTGAAGCTATGGCCGTTGACCAGCTTGAGTGTTATCAAGCGGCTGTTATGTGGGCGCAAACAGAAGGGTTCATTCCTGCGCCTGAAACTTCTCATGCCATTGCTGCAGCAGTGAGAGAGGCAAAGAGAGCGAAAGAAGAAGGCAAAGAAAAGGTCATTTTGCTTAACTGGTCCGGGCACGGTCTAATGGATTTAAGCGGATATGATGCTTTTCTAAACGGCAGGTTGCAGAATGCGCCACTTTCTGAAGAAGAGTTGAAGCAATCTTTAAAAGCCATTGAAAACTTACCGAAGCCAAAATAGTAAAAAAGTTAAAAGAGCTAGTTTGCTTTAGGAAGGCAACTATCTTTTCCATTTTTATTTGTTTTGCAACTTGACCTTCAGGCATAAGCTTACTACTCTATGCGATCGATGAAAATGAAATGTAATTTTATTTTGATTGTTGTTTTCATGATGGCTCTTTTGATTGATGCTGTGGCTATAACGCCTATGGCAGAAGATCAGACCGTTCCAGAAAAGGAAAAGGATGTAATTAAAGAGCATAAATTGCATTGGTGGGAAAAGTGGTTCACTCATCCGTACGAGTCAACTCCGCAAAAGCAACTTGCTTATGCAGATGAGCTACGGGCACAAGGCAAATTAAGGAAAGCAGCAAATGAATATAGAGCGCTTGTATATGCATGGCCAGATTCAGAAGAAGCGCCATTGGCGCAATTTAGAATGTCTGAAATACTTGCTGAACGCCGTAAATATCAAAGAGCTTTTGATGAATATCAATATCTTTTGCTGGCATATCCGGGAGCTGTGCCTTATCACAAAATTCTGGAAAATCAATATAAGATAGCCGATACGGTTGCAACGAACATTCATCGTTTTATCTTCATTAAATGGGAATCTCCAGAAGAAGCCATTCCTATGTTTGAAAAGATAATTGAAAATGGAATTAACTGGACCAATGCGCCTGAATTGCAGTTTAGGATTGCACGACTTTACGAAAAAGCTGGAGAATTTGATATGGCAATAGATGCCTATGCTTTATATCACCAACGATATCCATTTGGTGATATGGCAGAGCAGGCACTGTTTGGTCAGGCAAGAGCTTCCTATCTCTATGCAAAAAAATATCCTGTTTCTACTGACCTGCGAGAAAACGCAATGATTACGCTAGCTGCCTATCTGGACTGGTATCCCAGAGGCAATATGGTTCAGATTGCAAAACGATTTCTTGAGGAACTGGAAATGGATATGGCTTATGCCATTTATAAACAAGCATTGCTTTATGATAAAACAGCATCTTACACCAGAGATAAAGCAGAAAAAATTTTAAATTTAAAAGCTGCTATTGTTTGTTATAGACGCGTCATAGATGAATTTGGCACATCAAACTGGGCAGATATGTCTGCTTCACGTCTTGCTAACGTTAATCTTCGTTTGCAGAATTTAAATCAGGAGACAAAATGAAAATTATACAAAAAATAATTCTATTAACGACGGCCATTATGACTGGGCTAATATGCTCTTCATGCACGGGATACAAGCTTGGCAGCACATTATCTTCTGATATCAAAACTGTATATGTTAAACCATTTTTTAATCGCTGCAAAGAGCCTTTTGCCGATGTTGAAGCACGATCTGCAGTAATTACAAGATTTCAAGAAGATGGTGTTCTCAAAGTTATAGAAGATGAAACTGCCGATGCTGTGCTTGAATGCTCGGTTGATAAAATCAAGCTTAAGCCACTGCGTTACGATAGAGATGATAGGACTAAACCTAATGAATACAGGATGTTCATAACTGTTGCCTACACATTAAAAAGAGCTGGCACAAAAAAGGTCATAGCTGAAGGCGCCGTAGAAGGTGAAACCACCTTCATCTTTGCTGGCAATATGTCTGGAGCAAAACGCATAGCAATTCCAAAAGCTTGTGAGGATATGGCAAAACGTCTTGTGGCAGAAATTACCGAAACTTGGTAAAGCCTCTCTATAAACAAACCATATTTTTCTCAACCATTAGCTTAATTTGACTTACGATTTTTTTTTAACCACATAGAACTTGAGAGAGAACTAAAAAAATTTTTACTTTTTCTCCGGTGTCAATAATGAATAAGCTTTGCCCTAAATTTTATTCTTCTCTGTGAACTCTGTGGTGAAGTTGCCCCCTGCTTTTCCAGAGATCCAGCAGAGCATTTTATCTATTTAAGGGACTTCGCCTCTAATCACAGTTTGCTCATCGATTGTTGGTGGTGTGATAGTTTTCTTCTCTATGAGTTTTATATCCTTCCATTTGCCACTACGGAAACGGATATAGAAAATTAGAGCAAGCGCACAAATATAAAACGACATTATAGTCCAGACAGTAAAAATTCCTGCTTTAAACAAAAAGACAGCCATGCTTACAGGGATTATTAACAATGTCCATGAGGCGATAAAGATGGTTCTTCCTATAAACAGTGTATCGCCAGCTCCGCGCAGTGCGCCCGAATAAATAACACTCATAGTATCCAATATGCTATAAACCGCTACAAATCTCATCAAATAAATTGCTATGCTTTTTACGCTTTCGTAATTTGGTTCATTCGGAGTTTTAAACAAATCACAAAATGGTTCTGGCGTAATGAAAATTATTAAAGAGATGCTCCACATATAAAAAGAGCACAACTCAAGGGCACGGCGCACTGCTCGTTCTGACATTTTGATTTCACCTGAACCTATGCCTTGCCCCACCAGAGTGCTTACG
>CAZBHO010000025.1:14403-28311 GCA_964491945.1 uncultured Verrucomicrobiota bacterium
ATTACGAGAATAACATATTCAAAGGCAAATAGATCTATAAAAAATTGTAATCCAGCAGGGAAGCCGAACTTTATATATTTTGTCAAAAAAGTTAAATCCAGTTTCTTATATCCACTGAGAATTCCAAATCGTTTTTCATTCTTAATGCTAAAGATCAAGCACACATAAAGAGAAGTCATAAACAGGTGGCTAATCACCGTTGCAATTGCTGAGCCAGCCATGCCAAGTTGAGGCACACCGAGCTTGCCAAAAATTAAAATGTAATCCAGCGGGATATTTATTGCCACGCCAATAAGATTAATCAACATTACTGGTTTGGTTATGCCTCTACCTGAATAGAAGGAAGCAAGTGTATCGTGAAGTAGCGAAAAAGTTGCGCCAAGCATTAAAATTCTAAAATAGGTGATTTCAAGTTGTCTAACATTTTCGTTATGTCCTATAAAATTGAATATAGTTTCGCTAAAAACTGAGGCGGCACCAAGCACTATTCCAAACAGCAATGACATATATATGCCGTGCCACATAACTTTTCCAATTTCCTCCTCCATTTTTGCACCAGAGTATTGTGCAACAAAAGTATTTGCAAAAGAAACTATACCAGAAAAAAGGCATATAAAAAGAAAAGCAAGCAGTCCTGAAGGAACAGCAGCAGCGAGTGCCTCAAGCGAGAACTTGCTCAAAAAGAGCCTATCTGTAAAAAGCATAGCAGTGTGCCCCGCCATGCTTATTATAAGGGGAATGCTTATTTTTAAAACATCCCTATAACCACCCATATCAAACCATAAAGCTTTAATTTTTATCCATATTTTGTTCATAGGAGTAACTAACGAATAAAGAGAAGTTATTTAAAACGGAAGGTTATATTCTTTTATTTTGCGTTGAACCGTTTTTACTGAGATGCCTAACTGCTCTGCAGTTAAAACTCGATTGCCCTTATTTCTCTTTAAAGCTTGCAAAATAGCTTCCTTTTCAATTTCTTCAAGTGTTAATTTTTCTGGCAAGATAAACTGCCGCTCGCTGTAACTGCCATTGGCTTTCTTACCCATAGCGTATGAAACTGCTTTATTGTCAAGAAAGGATTCACGCGATAACAATACTGAAGCCTCAACCACATTTTTTAATTCACGCACATTCCCAGGCCAGCTATAGCTTTCTAGTTCTTTAAAATAACTTTCTCTTATTTCTTCTATGCGGTAATTGTTATCTTTAATGGCTTGTGCCAAAAATGCATTGGCAAGTATTCTTATATCCTCCTTTCTCTCACGTAAAGGCGGAACATATATTGTTACAACTTTTAAACGATAGAACAGGTCCTCTCTAAAATTTTGTGTAGCCACCAGTTCCTCAAGGTCATTATTCGTGGCTGCAATTATTCTTACATCTACTTTTATTGTTTCCGAAGAGCCAAGACGCATTAACTCTTTTTCTTCAAGCACCCGTAATAAACGTGTTTGTACATTTTGCGAAGCCACTCCTATTTCATCAAGAAATATGGTTCCAGTGTGAGCTTTTTCAAACGCGCCCTGTCTGCGGAATGTGGCTCCACTAAATGCACCTTTTTCGTGTCCAAAAAGCTCTGATTCAAGAAGCGTTTCAGCAAACGCACCGCAGTTTATTGCCACAAAAGGCGCTTTTGCCCTTTTGCTTTCATAATGGATGGCTTTTGCAACAAGCTCCTTGCCAACACCGCTCTCCCCAAGAATCAAAACAGTTGCGTTGCTATTAGCTACAGATAAAATTTCCTGCTTTACTTTGTTTATTGCCGTTGATTTCCCCAAAATTTTCTTTATGCCCAATGTCTCTTTTAACTCGTTAACCTGTCGCTTCAAATAAACCATCTCGGCGGCATGTTCAACTTTTGCCAGAAGTTCTGAAAGTTCTAATGGCTTCAAGATGTAATCGTAGGCTCCAAGTTTTAATGCCATTACTGCATCAGAAACTTTTCCATAGGCCGTAATTAAAATGACAGGAATATCGGAATTTATGGCTTTTATTTCCCGTAAAACATCAAATCCGCTTATATCAGGAAGACGTATGTCTGCCAAAACAACATCAAATTGCTGCGAAACAAATTGCTCCAATCCTTCTTTACCTGTGGCAACTTCTTTAACATTATAGTTCGCCACTTTTAGCGCATCTGATACGGCAAGTCTTCCATCGTAATCATCTTCTATGAGTAGTATCTCTGCTCTTTCTTGCATAAGAATGAAAACATAAAATCGAATTTAATATACTCTTATAAACCATTTTTTCTAGTACAAAATGGGGCAAAAAAATAAAAACTTCTTTTTATTTTTTACGTATATATTTTTTTTCAGTTTTGGAATTAGTGATAAAAATACAAGAAAACAATATAAGAATCTTGATCATGGTGCCAGTCGGTTCCAGTTTTTTGAATTATGAATTTAACCGCAGTATATTCTCTTACACAAGAAGAATTAGAACAACTTAAACAAAGTCAAAAAATACCTGTTAAGATTGCAGGAAAGGCGGAATATTCTCCAACATGCTTTCTTATGTTTTCTTTTTTATCTCGTATGGACTTCTATCCCGCTTTATTTGTGTGGGAATGCATAAATTTTTTAGCTTTGTTATTCTCTACCCTATATCTATCTCATTATATGCGTAAAAACGGGAATTCTTATTTGCTATCATATGCAATATCGCTATTTGTCCTATTAAGTTCACAACCATTACTTGAATGCATTGGAATAGGACAGGTTAATATCATAATACTATTGCTACTATTAATTTTACATAAATATATTGATGACACAAAGTATGATTTTGTAACCGCAATATGTTTAAGCACTATTCTTTTAGCTAAACCACAATTTGGTATTTTATTTGTTTTGTTCTTCGTAAGACGCAGATTTACACTTTGCGTATATACTATATATTGCTATATATTGCTACGACTACCAGCAATAATTGTTTATGGATATGATATAGAAGTAGGTTACTGGATTAATCTAGTAAAAAATTTTACACATACATCTCAATATATCAACTTGTTTGATTTATCTATAAAAAGTTTATTCCTGCGATTATTGAAAGGAACATCTTTTGAATCCTTCGCTCAATATACATATATTATAGCGGCAGGAGTGATATTTGTTGTAACTTTTTTAAATATAATAAAACACAAACAAATTGATTGGTCGAAAGAAATATCTATCTCTTTATGCTGTATTTTATTGGTTTCACCTCTTACGGCAGAACATCATCTTCTCTTGATGGCTATTCCTTTTATTGTTTTAATAACGCAAATAGATGACGATAAAATTTCGCTAACACTTTTAACTTGTGGTTTCCTTTTAATTAATACACGTTATTCATTATCTCGTTTTGCTCCGTTCATGTGCGGATTGCCATCTATCTTCGCCTTTGCAAAAACCTTTGGTGTGTTGATGATCTGGTATCAACTTTTAAGAACTTTATCGTCTAATAAGGAGTCTGAAAATATAATCCAATACAAGGGCGAATAAAGCAAAAAAATCTAATTTTTCAACTTTCTCCCCTATAACAGCAATTATGGCAATACAGGCGTTAGGATAATGTATGTCGGCAAGCCTTTCACATCAAATAGCCCTAGTATCTGCTTTGTTTCTGGTTCTGATGGTTTTTCAGCTTGTACCTTCAATTTAATAAAATTGTTTAATGCCACATTGACATCTGGATCACTGAATGTTGTGCTTTCCATCATTTTACAGGACTTGCACCAACTTGCCCAGAAATCAACAAGGACGGGTTTATTATCTTTGAGTGCCGCATTAAGCGCTTGTACTGCGTCTGTTTCCCACATCCCGGAATGATATGAAGGCTTATCTTTGCTGAATAAAGGTGAGAGTGTGTATGCTGTGTAAAGATAATACATTGCAATTATCATTATTAAGGCAGCAAAAGCATATTTTATTACATTCATCCATTTGCCAGGTTGAGGTAACAACTTTATACCAGTCCCAACTATTGGCCATGGAAGAGCCATTCCAACTCCAAGCAAGAAAGGCAGTAGCAGGGCATAGATATGTCCTTCAGCATAAAGATTGGCAGAGAAAATGAGAGTTGAGATGACTACTGGTGCAACACATGCCCCTGCTAGTATTGCTGATAACGCACCTAAAAGAAAAATTGCAAAGATATTCATCTTGCCAATACTGATTTGCGATTGCCATCTGCTAAAATCAATAGGGATAACTCCTGCCATTGCAAGCGCCATTATGATAAAAATGACAGCTATCACAAAGTTAAATATGGCAGAGGCATTTATCGCTCCAAAAGTTCCGCCAGTTAAAACCACAATCATCCCAAGAACGCCATAGGCAAGCGCAATACCAGCACCAAATATGCCGCCAAGCAACATACCTTGCATTTTGCTCAATGCTCTAGCACCTGCCCCTATAATTGCAAGGTTTATAGGGATCATAGGCAGCACGCAAGGCGTTAGATTTAGCGCTAATCCGCCAATAAAAATAAAGAAGAGCAAACTAATTTTTTTTAACAGTGTCTTTTTGCCATCTATTTCACTATGTTTATCAGGAAATTTATTCTGCAAAAAATCCATAAACTCTTTTTTATTCATATAGCCATAGTAGATATTTGCCACCTTAAATTTTTTGAGGAGCTCTTTGATTTGTTGCGCATTAACTGATTGCTCTTTTCCATCGGGTGCCCCTTTCTTTACTTCATCTTGAGTGGTGGTTTTTCCTGCAACTGCAACGTTTTCTCTAACATCATCAAAAGCAAAATATAACTGTACAGGTAAAAAGCATATAGTTTCTTTGCATCCTTGGTAGGAGATGGCAAGTTTAAAATTCCTTGGAAGTTCGGCGAACGATATTTCAAAAATGGATGTTGCCGTGCCTGTAAAAAACATTTTCTCTTCACCCGAAATAGGATCTTTTTCTTTTTGAAGAGGGCTTTCCATCAATTTATGCAACTGATAAGATTTTGTTTTATCTAAAAACTCAACCTGTAGCGATTCCTGATATATCTGATAACCATCTGGTATTTTTAATCTAACTTCAAGCAATGCGTTAGAATGCGATTTCAAAGTTAACATGGCTTCCACTATATCTTTCAGTGGATGACTTTCTTGTGGGAAAGATTTATCCAACAATAAAAAATATAACAGGCCCATAAGGATAACTTTTGATATATTCATCAGCATAAGACTATATATTTTGACCTAATGAATAATTTGGAGCTTCTTTAATAATTTTTATATCGTGCGGATGTGCTTCTCTTACACCAGCAAAAGAGACCTTTACGAAAGAACCGTTCTTTTGAAGTTCTGGAATGGTTCTGCTTCCACAATAGCCCATTGCTGATCTCAAGCCACCGCTATATTGCAATAGGACTTTTTCAACTGTGCCTGAATATGGAACGATGCCTTCTATGCCTTGTGGAATAAGTTCCTCTTCCGATGCATCTGCCTGCCCATAACGTTCACGGCTACCTTTTGCGGCTTTCATTGCAGCAAGGCTCCCCATTCCACGATATACAACATACTGACGCCCCTGGTGAATAATTTTTTCGCCCGGACTTTCCTGCGTGCCAGCAAGCGCCGAGCCCATCATCACGCAATCTGCTCCTGCAACAATGGCTTTTGGAACATCACCTGTATAGCGTATTCCACCATCGGCTATTATGGGGATAATCCCCTTTGTTACTTTTGCGCATTCATATATGGCGCTTATCTGTGGGATACCAACTCCTGCCACAACTCTTGTTGTGCATATTGAGCCAGGACCTATACCCACCTTTATTGCATCTGCACCAGCTTCCATTAAAGCTTTTGCAGCCTCAGCTGTAGCGATATTACCTGCTATCACATCTATATCTGGCAAGTTCTTCTTTAACCACTTACACATCTCAATAACACCCTTGCTATGCCCATGCGCAGTATCAACAACGATTACATCCACATCTTTTGAAGCAAGCGCTTCAGCTCGCTCATGATCATCGGGTCCAACTGCGGCGCCAACCCGCAATCTGTGCCGACTATCTCTATTAAAAAGTGGTTTAGCATTTTCTATGAGAACACTTACATCAGAAAAACTATATAATCCCACAAGTTTCCCATCCTTATCCACCAATGGAAGCTTGCCTATCTTGTTCTTTTTCATAATATCATAAGCCTGCTGCAACGTTGTGTCTGGGGGTGCCGTAATCACATTCTTTGTCATTATCTCAGAAATTGGTGCCGTCTTGTTATGCGCAAATTTCATATCTGCGGCAGTAACTATACCGACAACCTTCCCATCTTTATCAAGCACAGGAAAGCCAGAAAAAGTGTATCCTTTTGCCGCTTTCTTTTTTTGGATATCAATTAAGGTCTCATCTATACGGAAAGTAATAGGATCCCTTATTAACCCATGCAAATGATGTTTAACTGCATCAACTTCCTTGCATTGTCTGGCTATATCTAAATTCTTGTGAATGATTCCTATGCCCCCCAGCATTGCCATAGCTATTGCCATTTTGCTTTCAGTAACGGTATCCATAGCGGCACTAACAAATGGGATGTTTAATGTTATTCTTCTACTTAGCCTGGTAGTGATATCCGCGTCTTTTGGAAGAAAGTCAGCATAGCGTGGCACAAGCGATACATCATCAAAGGTCACAGCCTCGCATCCAAGTTGTTCCATAAATTTATCAACAGCCCGTTTGGCACTCATAAAACTTCAAGCTCCTTTATTAATCAGCAAAACAACACCTGTTGCAGATGGATAAAAGCACTCACTTTTTCAAATAGCAAGAAAAAAATATCCCGCACATCAGAATATCGGGCGCTATTGAGCGCTTCGCTCTGTTATGAGACTAGGTGTTATAAGATAAGGGTATTTTTTAATACAGATGGCAAATAAAATAACACAGAAATATGCTACAATACTTATTGATTAAACATTGCTTAATTCTTCCTCTGTGTTTTTCTCTGTGAAGCTTTCAAGTCCTCTGATGTGAAGTTTTTTATGCTGTTCCAGGAATGCACCAGCGCAATCAGATCGACAGAAAGTGAATTATGGAATGGGAACTATTTCTATTAAAGAATACGCTGGGCATTTTATCTGCTTTTTAAAATGGCTTGCAATTTTAGTTGTTATAACTAGACTTCTCCCCTTATTTGATGTTAATAAACAATTAGGGAGGTTTTTATGAAAAGATCCAGAGTTATGAAGAATTCGCAAGTACGCATTGGTGTTATTGGTGTTAGCGGTAGAGGGGTATTGGCAAGGTGGGGAATGCATAATCCTAATGGTGACTCTATAGTTGTTGCTGGTGCTGATATTCATCCTGAATTTGCTCATCAATTTCACGAGTGGTATGGAAAAGATGCGTTTTTCACAACGGATTATAGGGAGCTGTTAGCCAGAGATGATGTTGATGCAGTAGTGGTTACTACACCGGATTATTGTCATAAGGAGCATGCCATTGCGGCGCTTAAAGCAAAAAAGCACGTATATTGTGAAAAACCGCTTGCTATCACGATAAAAGATTGTGATGAGATATTGCTTGCTCATAAAAAATCTGGATGCAAGTTTATGATGGGCTTTAATATGAGGTATATGAAAATTTTTCAATGTATGAAGGAAATTGTTGATTCAGGCACAATTGGTGAAATAAAGGCTGTATGGATAAGGCATTTTGTAGGATGGGGCGGCAAATGGTATTTTCATGATTGGCATGCTAATCGCAAGAAGAGCACAAGTCTATTGCTTCAAAAGGCATCTCATGATTTTGATATGATGCATTGGATATCTGGAGCTTATACAAAGAAAGTGGCGGCGTTTGGTAGTTTGGATTTCTATGGTGGGAATAGACCAAACGATTTAGAATGCCCAAAGTGTCCAGATCGCGATAATTGCGATGAATATCAGGAATGGCCATATCATCAATATTGCTGTTTCAGAAAGGAAGTGGATGTTGAGGATAATAGCATAGTAATGATGGAACTGGAAAATAGGATTAAAGCATGTTATACGCAATGCCATTTTACTCCAGACTATTGGCGCAATTATGTTTTTATTGGCACTGAAGGCAGAGTTGAAAATCTAAATGATGATAACGAGGTTATAGTGAAGATGCGGCGTGGAAAAAAGTGGAAACAATTTTCTGATAGGCACTACACTTTAAAACCAGTTGAAGGTGGGCATGGGGGAGCAGACCCACTAATTGCTAGAGATTTTATTGATATGCTTGTTCATGATAAGAAGCCTCTTACAAGCCCAATTGATGGCAGGATGAGTGTTGCTGTGGGCTGCTGTGCAACAGAATCTTTAAGGAGAGGAGGGAAGGTGATAGAACTTCCGCCTCTGCCTGCTGGCATTAAAAGATAAACGCATTAAAAAAATAATTTTTTATAAAAATGTTGCGTTCAAAATAGAGAATGCTAGCATAACGGTAAATATATTTTTTATCTCACTTTGAACAAACTATGAGAATAGGCATTTTAGGTGGAACGTTTAATCCTATTCATCTTGGGCATCTTATAATGGCACAAGATGCTATGGAAGGTTTTGAGCTTTCAAAGGTTCTGTTTGTGCCATGCGACCGTCCACCGCATAAGAGTCCGGCGGAGCTTGCTCCTGCGGTGCATAGGGTTGCTATGATAGAAAAGGCAATAGGAGGCAACCCTTGCTTTGAGCTTTTAGATATCGAGATCAGACGTGGTGGCACGACCTACACAGTGGATACTCTGAAAATTTTGTTGCAGACTTATCCAAATGATGAGCTCTTTTTTATTGTAGGATCTGATGTTTTGCCAGAATTACATACATGGCATAAGATAGAAGAAATAGTTGCTATGTGTCGAATAATTACAGTGATGAGGCCCGGATTTGATATCAAGAAGGTAGAGCCTGAAGATTTAAAAATTGATATTAAATATGCTAGCAAAATTCTAGAAGATGCCATTTGCGCTCATCAGGTTAATATATCTTCTTCGGATATACGTTATCGTGCGGCAGAAGGAATGAGCTTGAGATATATTGTTCCACCGGCTGTTGAAGTATATATAAAAGAAAATTGTCTTTATCGTTGATTAAACTGTGACTTCTCAAGAATTAGCAAACAGACTAGAAAAGATTATAACTGATAAAAAAGGAATAGATGTTAAATTATACGATTGTCGTGGCAAATCGAATTTAACAGATTTTTTTATCATAGCCACAGCAACAAGTGTTCCTCACATCAGGGCACTTGCAAGTGAAATACGCGCATCGCTTAAGAATACTACAACACCCATTTTTTCTGGCACACCTGAAAGTGGCTGGATAGTTATTGATTGCTATGATGTTATTGTGCATATTTTTAGGTCAGAATTGCGCTCTTATTATGCCATAGATGATTTTTTGAATAAACTTGCCTTCTGATAATTTAAGAAAATGTCCGGTTTCTCCCACAAACTTTTTTTTATATTGCTAATTATCTGTACTTCAATAGCCGCTGGTTTTTTTCTAACCTATGCGACTAAAAAGAAAAAGACAGAAAATTCATATGTACAGTCTAGAGATATTAACACTTATCAGCAAGAGGTAGAAACTAACGGAACAATAGAATCAAAAGAAGAAACACACTCCACTTTCCGGCAAAAACAAAATTATTCTTTTAGCAAGCTGGTTTTTCCAACGCCAAGGAAATTGAAAAGAGGAGAGATAGAACATTTCCAGCCTACAGCATCAGGCAAACCAGAATCAGCTTATTATGGTTCTGTAAGAACTGTGAATGTGGGGAAACATCTTTTGCCTTCTTTTCATGAGGGCATTGATATTGCAGCTATTAGGCGTGATAAAAAAGGAATGCCGGAAGATGAAATTTATGCAATAGCTGACGGCAAAATTGTATATCTCAATAAAATTGCAGGTAATTCAAATTATGGAAAGTATGTGATAATTGCTCATCCTACTCAAGATGGCGAAGTGTTTTCTCTATATGCACATCTTGCTTCAATTGATGAAAGGCTAAGAGCTGGACTGCAAGTTTCAGCAGGCGATAGGCTCGGAATTATGGGCAACTCTGCTTCAACTGGCATACAAAAACAAAATGCTCATTTGCATCTTGAAATAGGTCTTATGCTTAATAGTTCATTTGCTCAATGGTATTCAAAAAAGAAACTCAAGCCATATCACGGGAACTATCATGGCTGGAATTTTATCGGAATAGACCCATTACTTGTATATGAAACATATTCAACCAACTCTCAATTTAATTTTTTTGATCTTATAAAAAGTTTACCTGTTGCCTTTGAAATAACAATTAAAACATCAGTTCTTCCCGATTTTTTTAAGAGATATCCAACTCTCTGGCAAAATCAGTCTGCATTTAATAAAGAAGCTATAGTAATTCTTTCATCAGAAGCTGGCTTGCCTATTAGCGGACGCAACGCAAGAGATGAAGAACTTTCTTTAGTTAAGAAAGCAAAATGGCAGATTCTGAAAGTTTATCCAGAAGTTATTGGTAGAAACGGTGCCCGCATCATAGTGGAGCGAAACGGCAAATGGGTGTTGAGCGAAGATGGCCTTCAGTGGCTTGAGATATTGACTTGCAATTAAAACCTACTTTTTCCACATGCCACAGGCATCTATAACAGTTTTATCTCTTATAGCCTTTGGCTCTATTTCTCTAAATATCGTGTGTGGAACAAGCGCCAGCAAAATCTTGCATTTCTTTAAAATAGTGTTTAAGTCCACAAGCTTTAAGTCTTTAACGCTTTTAATATGTGGCTCACAAGCCAGAACTCTTCCTTTGAATTCCTTATGTAATTTTCTGACGATGGCAAGTGAAGGAGATTCCCGTAAGTCATCAATATCTGGTTTAAAGGTTAAGCCAAGGCAGCCAATCATGGCGTTCTTCTTTAGCTTGAGTGCAGCTCTTGCCTTGTTTAGCACCCATTCGGGTTTGCTATCATTAACTTCTCTTGCCGTCTTGATTAAACGCGCAAACTCCGGCGCAGAGCTTACTATAAACCATGGGTCAACTGCTATGCAGTGCCCACCAACACCGGGGCCAGGATTAAGGATTTTCACACGTGGATGATGGTTTGCCAGTTTAATCAGTTCCCATACGTCTATTCCCAGCTTTTCACAGATCAAAGAAAGCTCATTGGCAAATGCTATGTTTACATCTCTAAAAGCGTTTTCTGCCAACTTACACATTTCGGCTGTTCTGGCATTAGTGGTTAAAATCTCCCCATCAACAAACTTGCTGTAAAACTCTAGTGCTTTATTTGTAGAAGGCTCATTTACTCCACCAACCACGCGGTCGTTTTCAACAAGCTCTTTTAGAATTTTGCCAGGTAAAACTCGTTCCGGGCAATAAGCCACATATATCTTTTTGATATCTTTACGTTGCTGCTTGATTATTGAATAAATAAGCTCTGTTGTGCCAACAGGAGATGTGGATTCCAGAATAACCAGATTATCGTCTTGCAGAACAGGTAGAATACTGTTAGTAGCTGATTCAACATAAGTAATATCAGGCTGATGATTATCTTTGAAAGGAGTAGGAACGGAAATAATAAAAGTATCAGCTGGTTGTGGCTTAAGAGCAGCCGACAGCCTCCCAGATTGCACTGCTGATTTAACCAGAATATCAAGGTCTGGCTCAATAATATGAACCTCGCCCTTATTGATGGTTTTAACAACATCTTCTTTTAAGTCCACACCAAGTACGTTTAATCCTTTTGTAGCAATAAGACTTGCCGTGGGCAATCCTATGTAGCCAAGTCCAATAACAGTAACATCAAATTTTTTCTTCATATGTTGTATCGTATCTATATCTTTCTAGTGGTAAGTTCGTCTTTTGGAAAATATATAATCAACTTAAATTTATCAAGCAGAATAAAATTACCATTTTCCGCAAAACAAAGCTGGTTATGAGATTTTTTTAGTCTATATTCGGAAACAAGCAAGATATAAATATAGCTATTCATCCAACTTAATAAAAATTTTTGGCAAGCAAGTTCTCAACAGCAGCCTGCCACTCTTTGCTGTATATCCCATTTTTTTTCAAAATGACCATCAGCTTTCTGGAGCATATCTTGCCTGATGTATCAAACTCAATCCATCTATCGTTGATATGACCGAGTTTTTTACTTGTTTGTTTTAGACCTAGAATAAGATAATCAAACAAATCCAGAGGCTCTTCAATCATAGGAGAGAGCACGAATTGCCAGAAAATATGTTGTTCAGCAGCAATGGATTTTACCATAATATCTTTTATAATAGATCGTTTTTGAAAAAGGTTGTTGCCTTCAAAAATAACTGCACGATGAGTAGAATTGCCTCTTAAAATTTTTTTTATAGCTTTATCTATATTTTCTGGATCTGTTGAGACTTTCAGATTTATGCGTTCGGAAAAGAGATCTTTAAGCGAATAACCAACAAATTTGCTGGTAGGAAACTCCGATTGCTCTCCAATTCTATCTCTTAATTTTTTATAAACATCAAATATATCTTTTTTGTTTAGCCAGCTTGTATGTAAAATTCTGTAAGGAGGATAAGGCTCGCTATGCATTCCATACAAAAAGCGCTTTTTTCTTAATTCAGTTCCGGGAATAAGCAACGTGTGTAGCGCCTGTACATTGGCACCTTTTATTGATGAAGCCCATCTTATGCTTTTCAAAACCTCATGCTTTGTCTGGAAGGGGAGACCTATCATCACATCAATTATAACTTTAATTTTAGCTTTGATCATAGCCTTAATGCCGGCCTTTAATTTTTTTAGGTTGGTTGGTCTATTTACGCTTTTCAGCACTTTATCACCTATGCTTTGCAATCCAACTTCAACTTCACTGAACCCAGCCTTCTTCATCAAATATGCCAGCTTCTCATCTATATGTGCAGCATTGAGTTCAGCAAAGATTTTGAGCCTTTTCTTGTTTTGTTTTGCATACAAATAGGCATTTTTAAGAAAGTCTTTAAAATACCTATATGCTGTGAGAGTTGGATCTATAAAGCGAATTTCTTTTGCCCCCCTATCAATAAGCTGCCTGAACCTTACCAGCGCTTGCTCCACTGGCAGCATAGCCATCTTTTTACGCAATTGGTTGTAACGGCAAAACGAGCAACGTAAAGGGCATCCTCTGGTAAGTTCCATATAGGCAATGCCTTCGCTTGAAATACGATAGTTTTTATAACGACAATCTGGAAGAAGTTCTATAAAAGGTGGCTCATCCAACGTTTTTTTGCCTCCTAAATATCTACCATCAGCGTTGAGCTTGATAATGTTTTTATAATCCGGTGCAGCTAATCCACAGCCAATAGAATGTAGCAACGCAGGAAGCACAACTTCTCCTTCGCCAATAACCATATAATCAAAACATTTTGCCTGCCAGAGGATTGGATGCTCTTCTGCAACTTCAGGTCCACCTGCTATTGTAAGCAATGCGGGCAAAACCTTTTTTAATTCCTTAAGTATAAAAACTGTCCGCTCAATATTCCAGAGATAGAGTGTTGAAATAATGATATCTGGTGCAATCTGCTTTATTCTTTTTATAAGCGGCCTATTAGCTAATTTATAGTCCTCTTCTGGCAGAAAAAATAAGTCAAAAAAAGAAGTTGCCTCGCTCTTCAAAATTGCCCAGCTTAAATAAGTTTCTGCAAGCCGTACATGTTCTATTAGTGCATTTTCTGCAACGCATAATTGCGGCAACTCTATAAATAAAATTTTTTTCTTCTTGTGCTTCATCTCGTTCTATTAAATAAAGAAGTCTTTCTTGTAATAAAAAATTCATCTCCTGGAAATAAGAAAGTTGTTTTTAAATCATTAGTATCAGTAATTTCTTCTAATGATCTTGCATTGTATTCTTCCAAACAGCAAAGTATTTTGACGTTGCTTCCAGAATAAGTTTTGCCTCTTGCGGAAACTTCAATCTTGTTTGATGTTATATTTAGCTCAAAGTTTTGA
>CAZBHO010000025.1:28349-36333 GCA_964491945.1 uncultured Verrucomicrobiota bacterium
CAGTTGGTTCTTTGAGTGTTGTTATAGAAAGATTTTTGCTTATAGCTTTACTTTCCACTTTATATTGAAGTTTATGATTCTTTCGACGTGTTTCATAAAAAGTGATGTTTTTTATTTTGAAATTATCCATAAGATCAGGCAATGCCCCTGCGTATGGTGTAATCATTCTTTGCAATAGGATTGTTTTGATTACATTTGCTCCTTCTTTACGAAGTTTTTTTTTTTTTTTTTTTGCTCTAATGCTTCTTCCTGCATTTATCATTGAACCAGATAACAAGCCTTCATATTTATATACAACAGGCACGCCATCAGCGTTAATAATTTTTGCTTCGTATTGCTTGCGATCAAAAATCCATAATGTGATCAAAATAATCAGGAGAGAAGCAATAGAAACTTTTACTAGCTTTATTATGCTTGCCTTGCTTCTAAAAAAAACAAGGACACAAATGGTTGCATACATTGCGGCAATCAGCCATACTGGAATTTGTGGAAGATAAAAATGGCCATATGGTATTTTTGCAAACATGCTACATACGAAGATAGTGAACGCTGCAAGTCCTGCGCCAGCCGCATTAAAAACCTCTGCAAAAAAAGATGAAAAGGCTCCAGAAATAATGCTTAAAGAACCAGCCAATAGGATGAGAGCACTTGTAGGTACCACTATTAGATTACATAGAATCGCTACTGGTGAAAATAGATTAAACCAATATAAGCTAACAGGTGTTGTGATTAGCCATGCAGAAAATGTTGCTATAAATAAAAAAATAGCCCAGCGCTTACTTGCAAAAATGATGGGATCAATGATAGAGTTGGAAATCACTTGAGCTTCAAGAGCCATAGCATCATCGCTTCTGCCATATAGCCTTGCAGGTAGAGCTATAAGCCCAGCCACAGCAATAAAAGACAATAAAAAACCATAATCAACTATTAGAAGCGGATCAAAACCAAGCATCACAAGAGCCGAAAATGCCATTGCTGATGCACAGTCTGGTTTGCGCTTCAACATTGGCGCAAGATATAACACCGCTCCCATAATGCAACCACGAACAGCACTCGCACTGCTTCCAGAAGCCACCGTAAAAATCACAAGGATAGGCAAAAGATAATAGAACCAACTACCTATCGGCAAAGCTTTAGCTTGTAGCACTGCCACGATGAAGAGCGCCAAAATTGTAATATGTTGTCCTGAAATCGCAAAAATATGATATGTGCCTGTGGCTAAAAAATCAGCTTTTATTTTTTCAGGCAGTCTATAACGATAGCCAAGTATGAGCGATTGCAACAAATTCCTTTCTGTAGGTCTATTCTCAAGTCCTTTACTTAAAGTATCGGCACAAATTGTTCGTAGTTTGTAACACAGGAAATAAAAATTCAAAGGAGATGGCTCTTTTGTTATTTTTAAATCTTCTTCATTCACAATAAATAGGAACCTTTGACTGATATTCCATTCAGCAACAGGCTGATACCAGCCATTTTTTGTTTTTGCTCTATCTATTAAAGAGCCAAAACCAATCAGATGTTGACCATAAACAAGATTGTGTAGATTTGTTCCTTTCTGAACAACCGAAATTTCTCCAAAAGTTTTCTGCCAAAAAGGTAATCTTTTTATTGCAGCAACTTTTGCTTTGTAAATTATGTTTGAGCTTTCAATGGTATATTCCGATGAGTAATCTGGTTCATCTCTGACGATAAATTCTATGAACAAGGCTTCTCTTTCAGTGGTTATCAGATTTTGCAATGCTTTTTTTGAAAAATCAGCTATACGCACGCTAGCACAAATGTAGCCAGTTAAAAGCACTAAAATAAAAAACGCTGTCGCCGAAATAATTTGGAGAAATGTGTTAGTTCTTCTTAAATGCAGAAAAAGAATAAGTCCAACAAGAAGAAAGCAAATAGCGAAGAAAAGTGTCAGTGAGCCCTTGACGTTGCATATCCTTATAAGAATGCCTGCAGCAAAACTGAATACCACCCCAATCAGTGGTCGTCGCACTACCTTTTCTATAGCCATTTAAAAACTTTTATTTTACCAAAAGCAATTGCTACATTAGCTCAAAAGGTTTTGAGCACAATCTCAAAATAATAGTTTAACAACATTGTATAACAGTTCTACCATGCTTCCGATCTTCTGTGGTTCTGTTTCGTTTGGGTATTACATCTTATCATCTTTCCCTATAGGTTTACGTGCACAACTTTTGGCGGGGGAAAGCCGTTAAAGTGTGTTGCAGAAGCTATGCTATAGGCTCCTATATTGCGTGAAAAAAGGAAGTCTCCAAGCTCCAGATTAGAAGGTAAATCTTCCGACATGGAAATGACATCCAACGCATCGCAAGTAGGGCCAAACACTGTGCAAAGCTGTCGTGGTCCCTTCTTAAAAGCTTCCATTTTATATCTGCAATGATCAAAGAGTATTCCAGAATAAGTATGATAAATCCCATCATTTACATAATAGCATAGTTTGCCATCTCTTACGGCTTTACCAATTATACGTGAAACAGCATAGCAGGCAGTAGCAACAAGAAATCTGCCCGGCTCAGCTAGTATCTGGACCCCTGAAGGGAAACGCCTATCAAGCTCAGCATTTATTTTTTTTGCAAGCTCACTGAATGGTTTTACAGTTTCATCATAAGGCGCAGGGAATCCTCCGCCTATATCAAGCAAATTCATTTTATTATAACCTCTTGAACGAGCTTCCGCATAAACATCTGCTGCTAGATTAATTGCCTGCACAAAATTCTCGAAGTTTGTGGTTTGACTTCCAACATGGAAACTAATGCCCTCCACAACCAGTCCCATTTTATCTGCTTCTAGAATCAAATCCACAGCTTCGCCGGGTGCTGCTCCACATTTTGAAGAAAGCTCCACCATTGCGCCAGTATTTGGCACCTTTAGTCTCAAACATAGCCCCGCATGTGGCGCATACTTCTTGATTTTTTTTATTTCCTCATAGTTATCGTAAGTCACCAGAACTTTATATTTATCAAGTTGCTTCAAAGTTTGTTCATCTTTTACAGGATTTGCATAAATAATTTTATCCCATATCCAGTCTTGCCTATCTTTTTTTGGCATATTTTTTATGTAGCGATATACTATCCTGAACTCTGGCATAGAAGCCACATCGAAGCTTGCGCCAGCCTTAAAAAGTGTTTCCACTATCTTTGGATCTGGATTGGCTTTTACCGCATAATATGCCTGAACCTTTGGCAAATGCTTTTTGAATGTGGCATAGTTTTTTCTTAATTCTTCATGGTCTACCACAAAAATTGGTGTACCATGTTTCTTAGCCAGTTGCTCCAGAGTCTTTAACGTTATCATCCTTTACTAGACTCCTTCTTTCTTTTGTTGATTCAACACAATAGTCATTGCCACTTCAGGACAGGTAAATGGCGAATCGTATTTTGTGCAATTTAAACATCCTATATACAATTTATGCATCAGTGTTTCTTTGGGCACCACCTTAAAACCAAAGCGAGCAAAATAGTCAGGAGAAAAAGTTAACACCACAATTTGAGCCGGATTTAAAGCCTTAACTTTCTTAATCACTGTTTTAACAAGCTTTTCACCTACGCCTTTTCCCTGCCACGCCCTATCAACAGCAACCGACTTAATTTCAACAGATGGACTCTCCGCCTTGCCTATTTCAGGAAGAATTTGCCATGAAGCGGTTCCTATAATTTTCCCATTTGCCTCACAAACAACAAATCTATCGATATTTTGCACAATGTCACTGATTGCTCTTGGCAGAACTTCGCGTGGATGCTGCTTAAGAAGAGATGCAATTTGGGCCGCATCACGAAAGCCCGCGTTTCTGATTTTGTAAGAAGCATTTTTAGTTCTCATATGTCTCAGAGATAAATAGAGGGATTTAAAAAAAAATCCAAGCAAAAAATGTTTTCTTTTTTTAAAACGCTTGTGTCACATTTTTTTAAGAAATAGATAAAAAATAAGAAAAACTTTAGTCGGGAAAGGATTTTTTATGTTTTTGGAGATTAAGAAAAAAACTTGCTTTTAATCTTTGCTTTGAATAGGATGATACACAGTAATTTAACTATTTATTGGAGGATGCACTATGAAGAGAGTTATTGTGGTATGCTGTGTGATGATGATGATGGCAAGTATTACGTTGTTTGCTGATGATCCAAAAAATAATGCAAAGGGAAAGGATGTGTCTCATCAGAAAGATGTTCCCACAAATGTATCGTTTTCTGCACAAGCAAGTCAGGAATTTATGAAACGTGTTGCAGAAACCAGCCGTAAAATAGAGGAGATAAAAGCTCAAATTGAGGCAAGAAAGGCGGAGATATTCAATTCAAACGAAGAAGTTAAAAAGCTCTTTGAAAAACAAAAAGAGCTGCAACAAAAAATCAATTCCATTCTTGAACAGGATAAAGAACTTTCAGATCTTAAGATTAAACGGGATATTCTTTCTTCAGTAATGCCTCAAATGATGCGTAGAAGATCTGCGCCGCCTGTATTGCCTTAATGTTGTAGGTTCTTGTAGTAAAAATCAAAATAGATTTTGTTTGCTCTTTTGAGAAAGAACGAGTTAGCTATGCACAACGAAGAGCCGTATAATCCTCAAATAGAAAACGGAGCTGATAAGCAGATAATATTAGCCAGAACTATCCTTCCAGAGACTTTGCCTATTATCCCAATAAGAGGCAGGCCTCTTTTCCCTAGAATGGTTGTGCCGATGATAGCAGATGATCCTTATTCACGCCAAACTGTAGAACAATTAATGCAAAATGAGGGGAAAAAATACGCAGGGGTTGTTTTGTTGAAACAGCGAGCAAACACTGATGAGGAAAAAAATTATCTGCTGATGATTTTTATAAAGTTGGCGTTGCAGTTGAAGTGTTAAAGGTAAATCAGCCTGCACCACAGGCTCCTTTGCAGGTTATGCTTGGAGCAATGGAACGATTTCAGATTGAGCAGTTTGTATCTGAATCTCCAATTTTTGTTGCAAAGGTTAAATATCTTTTTGAAACCGAAATGACGGTTAATGATGAATTAAAAGCTTATTCGGTTGCCATAATCAATGCAATAAAAGAGCTTCTTCAACTTAATCCACTTTTTAAAGAAGAACTTAATTTCTTTTTGAGCAGGGCAAATCTGAATGATCCAGCACGCCTCGCAGATTTTGCCGCAGCTATGACTACAGCTGCCCCTAATGAGTTGCAGGAGATTCTAGAGACTATAAGCATCAGGCAGCGGATAGAGAAAACCTTATTTTTGCTTAAGAAGGAGCTAGATCTCACAAAGCTGCAGGCAAAGATTAATCAGCAGATAGAAGAGAAGCTTTCCAAACAGCAGCGCGACTTCTTCCTGCGTGAGCAGTTGAAAGCAATTAAAAAGGAACTGGGGTTGGCAAAAGAGGGCAAAGAGACTGAACTAGAAGAGTTCAGAAAAAGGATGGCAAATCTTTCGCTTACAGATGAAGCCAAAGAACGCATTGAAGAAGAGCTTGCAAAACTGGCTCTCCTTGAGCCAGCTTCACCTGAATTTATCGTAAGCAGAAACTACGTTGATTGGCTTACTTCATTGCCATGGGGAATTTATACAGAAGAGCGCTATGACATTAAAAAAGCAAAAGCAATTCTTAATAAAGATCACTATGGACTTGAAGATGTAAAAGAACGGATTCTTGAATTTATGGCGGTAGGAAAACTCAAAGGAACCATATCAGGATCAATTTTGTGTTTCGTTGGACCGCCGGGTGTTGGCAAAACATCTATTGGAAAATCCATTGCAAATAGTCTTGGTAGAAATTTCTATAGATTTTCAGTCGGTGGGATGCGCGATGAAGCTGAAATTAAAGGGCATCGCAGAACATACATAGGGGCATTACCCGGAAAATTTATTCAGGCAATAAAAGTGTGTAAGAGCGCTAATCCTCTCATAATGCTAGATGAAATTGACAAAATAGGCATGGGTGGTTTTCAAGGCGATCCTGCATCTGCTCTTTTAGAAACACTGGACCCCGAACAAAACAAAGATTTTCTGGATCACTATCTTGACGTGCGTTTTGACCTTTCGCGAGTTCTTTTTATCTGCACAGCAAATGTTATTGATACGATACCGCGCCCATTACTTGATAGGATGGAAATTATCAAATTGCCCGGCTACATATCTGCGGAAAAGGAAAAAATTGCAAAGAAATTTTTAATTCCAAAGCAGATTAAAGCCAATGGCCTTAATGAAAACCAGTTGTGTGTAGAAGATAAAGCGCTTAAGGAAATAATAGAAGGCTATGCCAGAGAGCCGGGGGTGCGTTCTCTTGAAAACCAAATAAAAAAGATATGTAGAAAAGCCGCTCATAAGATTGTGGCAGGTGAAGATAAAAAAATTATAATCACCGAGAAAAATTTATCCAATTTCATCGGTAAGCCCATCTTTATAAAAGATGACCCGCTTAAACAGCCAAGAGTTGGCGTTGTGATGGGATTGGCATGGACAAGCATGGGAGGAGAAGTTCTACATATAGAGGCGTTAAAAATTGAAACACAAAAATCAGGATTTAAACAAACTGGGCAACTCGGAAACGTAATGACCGAATCTGCCGAAATAGCATATTCAGTTGTGCGCTCTATGCTTTCTGATGAAAAAGAATATAGAAAATTTTTTACCAGACATTTCATCCATCTGCATGTTCCTTCTGGTGCAACTCCTAAGGATGGACCTTCTGCTGGAATTACTATGGCCTCAGCCCTTTATTCACTTGCTACAAACAAGGTTATTGAACCGGATGTTGCTATGACTGGTGAGTTGACTCTTTCAGGTGTGGTTATGCCAGTTGGTGGAATCAAAGAAAAAGTTATAGCAGCAAGAAGAGCTGGAGTAAAAACGGTGATATTGCCAACACTAAATCGTCCTGATTATGAAGAATTGCCTTCACATATACGAAAAGGGTTAAAAGTTTATTTTGTTGAAAAATTTGAAGATGTTGTTATGGTGTGTTTCAATAAGAAAGGAAAATAGATATGGCAAAGATATTGGTGCTTTATTATTCTAGGTCAGGAAACACTGCAAAGATGGCAGATTACGTTGCTGAAGGCGCAAGGAAGGCAGGAGCAGAAGTTGTGGTAAAATCGCTGGCAGAAGCCAAGCCTGATGATATGCTTAATTTTGATGGCATAATCATTGGCTCCCCAACTTATTATGGTACAATGGCAGGTGAAGTTAAAAGTTTTATAGATGATAGTGTGCGTTTTCATGGTCAACTTGTTGGCAAGGTTGGTGGTGCTTTTTCATCATCCGGTGGAGTGGCTGGCGGTAACGAAACAACCTGCCTCGATATAGTTAAAGCAATGCTTATTCATGGTATGGTTATCCCCGGTAACGTTGATGCAGATCACTACGGCGCAGTAAGCGTTGGTTCTCCAGATAATCGTAGCGCTCAACAATGCCGTATACTCGGCAATCTTGTGGCTTCTCTTGCACAACGATTAACTAATGGATGATGTTTAACTATAAATACATCATAGTAGAGCATAAAAATAAGTTACATATCTTTGAGTTTCCTCTATTTAAACTGCACACTTAATATCTAGCTCATTAATGAAACCCATTGTCATCTTGGTAATAGCTCAAATTTTATTTACAATAGGAGATTTAATTGGACGTGCCGCTATGCGCAAATCTCCTTTTGCATTAGAAACTTTTATAAGTATGTGGTTTTTTTGGTATATGCTTATTAGAACTGTTGCAACCTTTTGCCAGCTCTACGTCTTTGCTGTTATGCCACTTGGAAAAACTATGGCTTTGTTTGGCGCTGTTTCTATAGTGCTCTCCAATTTCCTGGCTTTTCTCTTGTTAAAGGAAGTTTTGACTTTTACAAATTATATAGGCATATCGCTGGCAGTTTTGGCCTTTCTTGTGCTTGGTATTGCTAAATAGGAAATGCGAAAAAATCTGGACTAATCAACAAGAAAATACTATATTAAGGGTGATTTTTTGCGGGAGTAATTCAGTGGTAGAATGTCAGCTT
>CAZBHO010000026.1:0-11130 GCA_964491945.1 uncultured Verrucomicrobiota bacterium
ATTGTATGTTTAAAATATTTGAGAGATATAGAGATGAGGGTATCTTATTGGTTACGCCGTGAAAGGAGTGGCAGAGGCAGCAAGTGTGATTTTTGGTTTGTTAGAGGTTTGTATGGGCATATGGTAGGTGATTTTAATGATAAAAACGCGTTAAGTGGAATTATTAGTAATTTAATTAAGTATAGGGATAAGCAAGCTATTAATTTATTAAAATATCTGGAGTTGCATACTAATGCTATGGCAGATTTATTTTTATATGAACAGAAGAAGTATGGGAAAGTGGTGGAGTTAATAAAACAAGATGCAGATAGGTTAGGATTTATTAGGAGCGTGGAGAAATCTAAATCTGGGGAATATACTTATAGACCGTATTTTTATTTACCGGACACTATTAGCGTTAGTAATTCGAACGAGTTATTGATTTTTTTAGATCAAGTTGATGAAGTAGTTATGGTACCGGTTGGTATATCTATGGTTATGGTTGCTGTAGATCTGGATGATTCTGGTAGCAAGTTAGTAGTGGAACGTGTAAAGGAGAGTAGTGTTAGATTGGATGTTATAAAGAGAGCGGAAGAGGCATTGGTTTTATTGGATATGCCATATGAAGGGTATAATTGGGGTTTAAAGGAGAAAATTGAGTGGATAAGATTACGGATGGAAGAAGAGAGTATAGGAGAAAAACGTAAATGGGTGCTTGATGCATGTCAGAGGTTGTTATCAGCTGTATCAAATGAAGATTTACTTGTTGATGATATTAGAAATGCTGGTAATGATGTTGATAAAAGTAAACTAAATAGATGAGTTACTATAAGTATGCTATCATTCAGGTCTATACCAAATATACCAAAGCCTTTTAGCAGTGTATACGTGTATACCTGAGCTTGAGGATAGAGCATATAATGTTTCTGATCTGATTGAGCCTAAGTTTTTATATCAGAGAGGAGGTATGTGATATGAAGTATGTATGTAATATGATATTATTGATTACATTAGCATTTGGGTTGAATGGAGAGAATGTTTTCAGGTTTAGTGATTATGGTTGGTGGTTGGAGGATGGGTATGTGGTGATAGGGGTGTGGAGTAATATGTCCACAATGGGAGAGTCGGAAGTAGTAAGGCACGAATTTTATGATAATAATCGTGGTTCTACTGTGATGCGTGATTTAGGTTTTTATGTTAGGTATTGGTTGAGTGATATTAAGGTATATCATATAGTTTATGATGATGTTGATGAGGGTTTAGAAGTTGGGAGGGGTGTGGTATTATTGGATCGTTTGAATATGTATTGGTTTAAGAATGGGGGAGAAGTATATGTTTTTTGCAGAGAAGTTTATGCCGCATGAGAAGATAGTGAAGAAGTATGGATTAGAGGGGTATTTGATTTTAAAGGTTTTGGATGGTCCTGATAACATATTAAGGTATGGGGGATGGAGCTATCGTTATTATTTAGATAAGTATTTTATCAAGGATGAGGGTGATGGTATAACTACTAATAGCATTAGAGGAGAGAAGGAAAAAGATTGAATTTTTATTATGGTGTGGTGATGATATAGGGTATGGAGCGTGATGTTGAGGGACATATGGTGCATTATGAGATAAATGATAGTGGTGATATATGGGAATATAATCCACTTACTGGGGAGTGGGTATTTGGAGCAAAATGGGATGAATGGGGTTTTAGCAGTGTTGTTAGCAATATGGGTGTTGTTGGTGGAAGTGGGTAATTGCCTCGTGGCTAGCAATATATTCACAGTTCAAAAATTATCAGAAGTTATTGATGGTAAAAAATAGCTACTCCCATTTTCTTGGAGTTTTTTACTACCTTATAGGTAAAACATTTTTTATTACACCATCCAATTCAATACTATAACTTCTTCTTCAACAACGCAATCTGTTTATTTGTATTTAATAATGATTGACAAAAGCTTTTTAGTATATTTAGTTCTAGTCGCTATATGGAAACACCTTATTATATTATTTATGAAGAGCGGCTATTAAGGAATATGCGGCTTATAAAGAAGCTACGTAAAATTTCTTCTGCAAAGTCGCTTCTGGCTTTAAAGTGTTTTTCAACGTGGTGTGTCTTTGATTTGATGCGGGAATATATGGATGGCGTAACAACCAGTTCTCTCTATGAGGTTAAGCTTGGTTATGAAAAATTCGGTAAAGAAGTGCATTCTTATTGTGTTGGTTATAAGGAGGATGAATTAAAAGAGATAAAAGCTGTGGCGGATAAAATAATTTTTAATTCAGCTTCGCAGTTAAAACGATTTTATAAGCTTGTGAAAGGGATGAATCTGGGAATAAGAATAAATCCTTTAATCAGTTATTCTCATTATGATCTTGCAAATCCAGCAAGGCCATTTAGCAGACTGGGAGTTGTTGTTGAAGAAGAGCTGGAAGAAATTTTGCCTTATGTTAAAGGCGCTATGTTCCATTTTAATTGTGAAAATAAGGATTTTCTGAATTTTAAAAATTCATTAATAGACATAGCAAAGAGATATGCCAAATATCTTAAAAAGTTTGAGTGGTTAAGTCTTGGCGGTGGCATTGCATTCACTTCAGGAGGTTATCCTTTTATGGAGTTTGCTAATCTTTTGAAGGATTTTTCAGAACAATTTGAGTTGCAAATTTATCTTGAGCCGGGAGAAGCTGCCATTACCAATACGGCAGAGCTTGTTGCAAGAGTTGTTGATATTGTCCATAATGGTGTGGATATAGCCATACTTGATGTTTCAATGGAAGCGCATATGCTTGATCATCTCATTTATAGAACCAGCCCGAAGATTGCGTTTCCAAGAAAAGGTAAATATCCCGTTATGCTTGCTGGCAGATCATGTCTTGCTGGTGACGTGTTCGGAACATATTCCTTTGATCGGAAGCTTAAGGTTGGCGATATAGTGCACCTTGATGATGCTGCTGGATATACTATGGTCAAGAAAAACTGGTTTAATGGACTAACTATGCCTGCAATATGTGTAAAAAGACTTTCAGGAAAACTTGACTGTGTAAGGAGTTTTTATTATCTTGACTACATAACTTCGTTGTCGTAGTTTTACAAAAAATATAAACGGTTAACAAACTTAATTAAAGGAGGTTCAAATGAGACCAGTAACGCTATTCACGGGACAATTTGCAGACCTTCCCCTGGAGAAACTTGCAGAGAAAGCGGCGCAGTGGGGCTACGATGGACTTGAGCTCGCCTGTTGGGGAGACCACGTTGATGTTGATAAAGCTGCTAAGGATAAAGCTTATGCGGAAAGTCGCGTAGAGATTTTGGCAAAATATGGGCTGAAAGTTTTTGCAATTAGTCATCATCTGGCAGGGCAACTCGTATGCGATCCAAACAACGATAGTCGATCTGATATGTTTGCTCCTAAGAACTGTGCAGGCAATCCGGAAGCTAAACGCAAATGGGCAGTTCAGACAATGAAGAATGCCGCAAAAGCTGCAAAAAATATCGGAGTTAAAGTGGTCAATGGTTTTACTGGATCACCAATATGGCATATGATTTATAGTTTCCCACCGGTATCGGAAAAGATGATAGAAGATGGCTTTAAGTATTTTGCAAAAATGTGGAATCCTATTCTTGATGTGTTTGATGAGTGTGGGGTGAAGTTTGCTCTTGAGGTGCATCCAACTGAAATTGCATTTGATATTATTACAGCCAAGCGCGCTCTTGAGGCCATAGGGAAGCGTAAAACGTTTGGCTTCAATTTTGATCCAAGCCACCTTTACTGGCAAATGGTTGATCCAGTGAAATTCATTATGACTTTTCCTGATAGAATATATCACACCCATATGAAGGATGCTGCGCTCACGCTTGATGGAACGAGTGGTATTCTTTCATCGCACCTTAATTTCGGCACAATCGGAAGAGGCTGGGATTTCCGTAGTGTGGGTAGAGGCGGTGTGAAATTTGAAGAAATTATAAGAGCCTTAAATGCAATAAAATATGAAGGGCCTCTTTCTGTTGAATGGGAAGATGCGATGATGAATAGGGAACATGGCGCCAGAGAAGCCTGTCAATATGTTAAAAAATTGCAGTTCCCGCCATCGGATAGAGTTTTTGACGAAGCTTTTGATAAATAAAAACAGATTATCTTGTGATAAAAAAATCTAATCAACGTAAAGTGGAAAGACGCTCCGCTATGCGTGGCGGCACAGGAGCTGTGCAGGTGGAGCATCTTTTCACTCCGGAAGAGATAAAAGCAAAATGCCGTCTCTGTGCCATTTTGAAAGTGGAGCCTCGTTCAAGTATCGGCTTGCATAGGCATGAGACGGAAGATGAGCTTTTTGTGGTATTGAGAGGGCGAGGTGTTCTAATTGATGGTTCTGGCACCCGCACCTATATAACAGAAGGTGATGCTGTTCTTACCGGGGGCGGAGAGGAACATTGTGTTTTAAACGAGAGTGCAAATGATTACCTTGAAATTCTTGCTGTCATTATGCAATATTAAACTAATAAAATGCTTACTCCTTTCTCTTCAATGAACTTATATCCACAAAAGAATAGATGTTTATTATCATAAAGAATGTGTGGAAATTTGCTTTTTTGCTTATAGCGTTTTCATTGCTGATAGCGCTTTCTATTTATTTTGCGCCAGTTTTTGCTAAATATATGCAGAACCCCATACAATTTGCGGAATATGTAAGATCCTTTGGTAATAAAAGCATACTCATCTTTATAGGATTTCAGATCATTCAGGTAATAATAGCGGTATTGCCCGGTGAAATCACACAGTTGGCAGGTGGCTTTGTTTATGGCACTCTTTTGGGAACGCTTCTTTCCTATATCGGCATTACTCTTGGGATGATTATCGTTTTCTTCCTGGTAAGGTTGTTCGGTATGCCATTAGTCAGAATGTCTTTATCAGACAAACAAATGGAGAAGTTTAAATTCCTTTTAAATCGCCCTGATGCCGAATTGGCAATTTTTATTCTATTCATTATTCCAGGTATACCGAAAGATGTCTTAACTTATATTGCAGGGTTAACTCCTTTGCATCCTTTGAGATTTATTTTGTTTGCTTCACTGGCGCGTTTGCCCGGTATTTTCCTCTCCTCATACATCGGAGCGCATCTTGAAAAAGAGCGCTACTTTGAAGCGATTGTTGTCTCCATATTAGCAGCAATACTCTTTGTTATTGGGTTGCTTTTTAGAGAGAGAATTAAAAAAAATTTTATAAAAAATGTTGACTAATGCTTTGTTTTCCGTATAACGATATAAAACGTTAAACGGTTTATGTGCCTAAAATAAAAAAATATTACGGGGGTTCTATGAGTAAACAGCGTTCTTTAAAATTCAGATTAATAGTTGGCGGCATTCTCCTTACAACTCTTCCATTGTTAATGCTATCCTTATTTGTGCTCTGGCAAGAAAATAAATTAGCGAAACTTTCTGATGAGGATACTCTTACTAAAGTTAGAATGGATCTTGATCACATTCTTGATGGCGTGCTTGGAATGTGTGCGATTGCTTATGATAATTATCTAAAAAAAGGTGGCACAGGCACACCAGACTTTAAATCAGAAGAGTTCAAAATTTTTAAAGAAAAAATTCAGAAGATAAAAATTGGCAAAACAGGATATGTTTACATCGTTGATGGGAAAGGAAACTATATAGTTTCACAAGATGGTAAGCGTGATGGTGAAAATATATGGGATGTTAAAGATGCAAGTGGCAAATATGTGTGTCAGGAAAATATATCTATAGCTAAAGCTTTAAAAGAAGGCAGTTATGGAGAGAATCGTTATTTATGGCAAAATCCCGGTGAATCGCAGCCAAGATATAAAATTGCAAGGATAGCGTACTTTGCTCCGTGGGACATCACGATAGGAGTTGGCGCCTATGAAGAGGAATTGCTTGATGTTGGCAACAAAGTTCGCGGCTTAATTCGTCAGAATGAATGGATTATTACACTTTTCCAGATCATAATCAATATAGTTGCAATACTTATGTGGCTTTCTGTGGCACAAAAGCTTTCTACAAAACTGATGTCTATTGCCAATCAGTTGCGTGAAGAATCAGAACAGGTGACTGCCGCTTCTCAACAGGTTTCTGAATCAAGCCGCGTTTTGGCAGATGGTGCAAATCAACAGGCCTCAAGTCTGGAACAAACTTCTGCTTCACTTGAAGAGATGGCATCTATGACAAGACAAAATGCGGATAATGCCACGCAAGCTAATAGTCTTATGTCTGAAACAAAAAGTCACGTGGAAAGTGGTGTATCTGCTATGCAGAGGATGAATGAAGCCATTGACCGTATCAAGCAGTCGTCTATAGAGACGGCAAAAATCATAAAGACAATAGATGAAATAGCGTTTCAAACAAACCTGCTTGCTCTTAATGCCGCTGTTGAAGCCGCTAGAGCCGGAGAAGCTGGCAAGGGCTTTGCCGTTGTGGCAGAAGAAGTTCGTAATCTTGCCAGAAGAAGCGCTGAAGCGGC
Source organism: uncultured Verrucomicrobiota bacterium (assembly GCA_964491945.1). Classification (GTDB taxonomy): domain Bacteria; phylum Verrucomicrobiota; class Kiritimatiellia; order JAAZAB01; family JAAZAB01; genus CAZBHO01. The sequence continues at coordinate 6,450 of CAZBHO010000026.1, forward strand.
AAGAACAACGGCTGACCTGATAGAAGGCGCTCAGAAAAATGCCGAAGCAGGCGTATCTGTTGCTGCAGAAGTAGCAAAGGATTTACAAAGCATCCACGAAAGCTCCAATAAAGTTGCAACTCTGGTTGCAGAGATAGCAGAAGCTTCAAAAGAACAGGCTCAAGGCATAGATCAAATCAATAGAGCTGTATCTGAAATGGATAAAGTTGTGCAAAGCAATGCTTCAAGCTCGCAAGTTTCAGCAAATGCCGCAAAAGAGTTATCGCAACAGGCAGAACAATTCCATAGGCTTGTGGATGAGCTATCTCTCATAATTAAGGGCGCAGTTGCCTTTAACGCGAAGGCAAGAGAGTCTTCTCTCCATGCGGATAAATATACAACGGCTCCTGCTAAAGCTCCAACCACACATAAACCAGCTCAAGGCACTTCTATGGCTGTAGCTCATAAGCCGTCAGAAAAGAAGGCTGTTGCCAAACCATCAGCAAATGCAGTTAAACCAGAGACCGTTATTCCTCTTGATGAAAGTGAGCTGCAACAATTTTAATCAGCCTTATTGACATATAGGAACTATGCTTAAAAAACTTGTTATTACAATTTGTGCTCTATGTGTAAGCAGTGTTGGTTTAAGGCATTCTTTTGCCACAGATGACACACAACCTTTACCTCCGAGGTTTGCTAATGGTATTGAAATAGAGGGCACTGTGGAAGATGTTACTGATGAAGGCATTTCTATAAAAGATGCAAAGGGTTTAACAACTACTTATCCGTGGAAACATCTTTCTGCAGGAACTCGCTATCGTTATGAAAAAATCCTCCAGGAAAAGAAGGCAAAACTTAAAGCTGAAGAAGAAAAAAAGAAGCATTCTGCAAATAAAGAAGCAAAAAAAGAGGCTAAAAAAGAACCATCCAATTCCAGTGTTTCCACAAATACAACTCCCTCTAAGTAATAAAAAAACATACGAAGTTTGCATAAAGAATTTGTAATTCTCATTTGAAGTTTTGAAGCATACAAAGCGGATTTTCTACATTGAATTTTACGTTCTTTTGCTTGTAGTCATGTTTTACATGGGGCATTACATTAAGTTTATTTTTTTAAATAGGACATTGCTATTTTGCTAAAGAGTGGGTATTTTCATTTTGCTTTCATAATAAAAAAATAAGAAATTGACATCTTATGTTTGTTAAATAGAATTCTTTGCTCTTTTACAGCTAATTAACCAACAAAAAAGGAGGCAAAATGAATTACGGCTTAACCGAGCAACAGGAGATGATTCGTGATCTTTGCAAACAGATAGCAGAAGAAAAGATCAAGCCTATTAGGGCGCATTATGACGAAGCTAATGAGTTTCCTCATGAGATTCTAAAAGTCTTCGCACAGGCTGATTTGTGTGGAATTTATATAGAAGAGAAGTATGGCGGCATGGGCGGTGGTGTGATGGATCTTGTTGTGGCAGTTGAAGAGCTTTCAAAGGTTTGTAGTGGCATAGCCTTGAGCCTGGCTGCCACAGCACTTGGCACTTTCCCTATAATTTTGTATGGCAATGAAGAGCAAAAACAGAAATATCTGCCTCGTATAGCCAAAGGGGAATCAATAGCTGCCTTCGCATTGACTGAGCCTAACGCAGGCAGTGATGCTGGTTCGATAGTTACTTCGGCGACAAAAGATGGAGATTACTATATCCTCAATGGCACAAAGCAATGGATAACAAATGGTGGAGAAGCTGATATTTATACTGTGATTGCTAAAACTGATAAGACAAAGGGGCCTCGTGGAGCGAGTGCTTTTATTGTGGAGAAAGGTACGCCCGGATTTACATTTGGTAAGAAAGAAAACAAAATGGGTATTCGCGCATCAGCAACAAGAGAATTGATATTTCAGGATTGCCGTATTCACAAAAGTCAACTTCTTGCAAAGGAAGGGATGGGATTTATTGTGGCGATGAAGACTTTTGATATGTCAAGGCCTGGTGTTGCTGCGCAGGCGCTTGGCATTGCAGCAGGCGCTCTTGATGAGGCAATTGAATATAGCAGGCAGCGCCGTCAGTTTGGGAAACCCATCTGTTCATTCCAGGGCATTCAGTTTATGCTTGCTGACATGGCAACTCAGGTGGAGGCTGCTCGTTGCCTTGTATATCAGGCTGCTCGCTATATTGATAGCGGTGCAAAGGATATAAGCAAAATTTCGGCTATGGCAAAATTGTACGCATCCGATACAGCAATGAAGGTTACTACCGATGCTGTCCAGATATTTGGTGGCTATGGTTATATGAAGGAGTATCCTGTTGAAAAGATGATGCGAGATGCCAAAATCACGCAAATCTACGAAGGCACCAACCAAATTCAAAGAGAAGTAATTGGCTTAAGCTTGATAAAAGAAGCTGCTGCAAGAAAAAATAAATAATATCGTAGCTTCTATAGTTTGTTGCATCACAATCAATTTTGCAGTAAGTTTTAATAACTTATTCAGGACTTGTAACACCTTATGTATTAGGCTTTTTGTAGCGTTTTGTATGTTGTTGGTAGCTACAAGGTAAATAAAAAAGACTTGAATTTAGTATGGAATTGATATAAAGCAGGCCTAATTCTTTTTATCAATTGTAAAGAAAGGATATTATGGACAACAAAATAGGCACACTTGTGGGACTCAAAGGGGAAAATAATAATTTTAATTCATTAACTCAATACAAGCTGGATTGCTGTCAACTTTGTAGCTGGGCACCAGCGATGTGGACAGAGGCACTTGCAAAATCTGTAAGAAAAGAGGCGGAAGATAAGGGCATTTTTATTACTTCTTTTTGGGCTGGATATAGTGGACCTGCGGTATGGAATTTTACAGAAGGCCCTTTAACATTAGGTTTTGTGCCATCTACTTTCAGAGCGCAGCGTATAGTTGAGTTAAAAAGAGCAGCGGATTTTGCGAAGGCGCTTGGTGTAAAAGCAATAATTACGCATGCTGGTTTTATTCCTGAAAATGCTCTTGATCCGCTTTTTATGGAAACTGTTATTGCAATCAGAGAAGTTGCCACTTATTGCGCGAAACTTGGCATTGAATTTTGGTTTGAGACCGGCCAGGAAACACCTACCACATTATTAAGAACGATAAAAACCATTGGCACAAATAATCTAGGGATCAATCTTGATCCGGCGAACTTAATTTTATATGGCAAGGCAAATCCGATTGATGCTCTTGATGTTTTTGGCAGTTATGTACGTAATATCCATGCAAAAGATGGTTTTTATCCTACCGATCCTATGTTGCTTGGAAGAGAGGTGAAGGTTGGTGAAGGTAAGGTTAATTATCCGTTATTTATCAAGCGGCTTAATGAGATTGGATTTAAAGGTGAGTTTATAATAGAGCGAGAGATCTCTGGCGAACAGCAAGCTAAAGACATAATGGCGACAATTTCTTACTTAAGGCAACTTATGGAGGACGTAAAATGATAAAGGCAGCCTTTATTGGAACAGGTGGGATAGTTGGTGTGCATCTACGCTATGCGGCTTCGCGTAAGGATATTAAAATTGCTGCATTGTGTGATATTAATAGAGCCCATGCGGAGAGATGGCAGAAGGAATTTGGTGGCGAAATTTTTGTGGACTATGAGGAGATGCTTGATAAAATTAAACCTGATGCTGTCTGGATATGCACTCCATCAACGGTAAGGAAATGTCCTTTATTGGCCTGTGCGGGGAGAAAAATACCGATCTTTTGTGAGAAGCCGGCTGAACGTTCAGTAAAGAAGGCGGAGGAAATTGCTAAAGCACTTAAAAAGCTTTCTGCAAAAGTACAGGTCGGATATGTGTTTAGACCTATGCCTGTTATTACAAAATTCAAGCAAGCGATGAAGGATGATAAGGTTCACATTTTACAGTCTATGTATTGTTGCAATATTAGTTTAACTCTTGGTATGCAGAAATGGTTTTATGATAAGGCTATGAGCGGTGGGGCGCTGGTTGATCAGGCAACGCATAATCTGGACTTATTGCGATATCTTTTTGGAGAGGTGCAAGAGATTCGTGCTTTTGCTGAAAATCCGGTCCACAAGAAGAAAAAAGGTTACACAATAGATGAGACAATATCGCTTACGCTTAATTTTGAAAGCGGTATGCTTGCCACCCATATTCACACGTGGGTTGGTGACACCTGGCGCAACGAAATCGTTATGAGTGGTGAGAAAAGATTATACAGATTACTTCCTGCACAAGGTAAGCTTGCTGTTGAGCAAACAGCTCAGGTGATAAAAGGGCAAGATAAGGATAAATCCGCAAGCAAGAAAGATGGCTCGTTCCAATTTGATCAAGGTGTAAGAAGCATCTACGAATACGAAAACGATGTATTTATTAAGCAAATTAAAACAGGAGATTGGTCAAATAATCCATCTGACTATGAGGATGCTGTGAAAACTTTAAAGCTGACTATTGCCTGTGATACTGCAGTGCAAAAAGGTTATGCCGCTTTATAATTTTTTATGAAGACTGTTCTGGCAACAGGAGGCGCTGGCTATATTGGCAGCCACACCTGTGTGGAGCTCATTAACGCTGGCTTTGAGGTGGTGATAGTTGATAATTTATTCAACAGCAAGGAGGAAGCTGTCAGAAGAATTGCGCGCATAACAGGCAAAGAGCCTGTTTTTTATAGGAACGATATTCTTGATAGAGATGCGTTGTGGCATATATTTAAGAA
>CAZBHO010000026.1:11151-35066 GCA_964491945.1 uncultured Verrucomicrobiota bacterium
TGTTGTACATTTTGCCGGGTTAAAAGCGGTTGGTGAATCAGTTGCAAAACCGCTTGAGTATTATTGGAACAACGTGGCTGGCACGCTTGTTCTGCTTGAGATTATGAGGGAGTTTTCTGTTAAAACAATAGTCTTTAGCTCATCAGCAACCGTGTATGGAGCACCAAAATCAGTGCCTATAAAAGAGGGTTTTCCGCTTGGGCCAACCAATCCCTATGGCAAAACTAAATTGATGATAGAAGAGATATTGAAAGATTTATTTGTGTCTGATAAGAACTGGGCAATAGCGCTTCTACGATATTTCAATCCTGTTGGCGCACATCCGTCCGGCCTCATTGGAGAAGATCCAAATGGCATTCCAAACAATCTTTTCCCATATATTGCGCAGGTGGCAGTGGGCAAACTTAAAGAGCTAAATGTTTTTGGGAATGATTATCCTACAAGAGATGGGACGGGCGTACGCGATTATATTCATGTGGTTGATCTGGCAAAAGGGCATTTGAAAGCAATAGAGGCTCTCAAAAAGCAGGGGAGCAGACTTATCACTTGCAATCTTGGAACAGGCAAGGGCTATAGTGTGCTGGAAGCGCTAAAGGCTTTTGAAAAGGCATCAGGCAAAAAAATACCTTATAAATTTGTGGCAAGGCGTCCTGGTGATGTTGCAGAGTGCTTTGCTGACCCATCGCTAGCATTATCCTTGTTAAATTGGCGGGCGGAGCTTGGGCTTGATGAAATGTGTCGTGACCACTGGAACTGGCAATCAAATAATCCTGATGGTTATCAGTAGGCATTGTGGTATAAATAAAAGGAGGTAATTTATGGCAGGTATACTTAGATGTATAGAAAAGCGTTATTCGGTGCGAAGCTATCAAAATAAATCCGTTGAGCCAGAGAAATTAAATAGAGTGCTGGAAGCTGCCCGGGTTGCGCCATCAGCAAAAAATTTTCAAGAATGGCGTTTTATTGTGGTACAGGATGCTGAAACACGGAAGAAGCTTATGGTGGCAGCAAACAATCAATCTTTTGTTGCAGAAGCCCCTGTTGTGATAGTATGCTGTGCTGTCAACACAGATTATGTTATGCGTTGTGGACAACTTGCTTATCCCATAGATGTGGCAATAGCCATAGATCATATGACACTTCAGGCTGCAGAAGAAGGACTTGGCACCTGCTGGATAGGCTCATTCTATGAAGATCAGGTTAAGAGAATTCTGGGGATACCTGAAAATAACATAAAGGTGGTTGAACTCCTTACGCTGGGCTATCCAAAGGATAAACAGCCTGAAAGGAAACGTAAGGCAATTGATCAGATTGTTTGTTATGAGAAATGGGATTTTCAGGGATAGAATAACAATAGCTCAAGAGAGAAAGTGTGCCGCAGGAACATAAAATAAGGTTACTTCCTGATGATGTAATCAATAAAATTGCAGCTGGCGAAGTTGTTGAGCGTCCTGCTTCTGTATTAAAAGAATTGATGGAAAACTCAATAGATGCCGGTGCAAAAAATGTGGATATTAACGTTGTTTCTGGCGGCAAAACTTTAATAAGTGTTGCTGATGATGGCACAGGAATGAACAGGCATGATGCATTGCTTGCTCTTGAGCGGCATGCCACGAGCAAAATTTTTGCAATAAGCGATTTGGATCACATAACCACACTGGGATTTAGAGGGGAGGCACTGGCAGCAATATCGGCTGTCTCTCGTTTTCGGATGATAACACGTATTGCTGAAGAAAATGCCGGCACAGAGGTCATAATGCTTGGTGGTAAACTGCAGGATGTGCGTGATGTGGGCTGTCCAAAAGGCACAACAATTGAGGTGCGCAATTTATTTTTCAATGTGCCAGCTCGACGTAAGTTTTTACGTTCGGATCAGACAGAACTCACACACATAAAACAAGTGTTTCTTAATTATGCATTTGCTCATTGTGAGTTGGGGCTTTCCTTAACTGTTGATAATAAAGTTGTGTATAAACTCTCTCCTGATGCTTCACTTAAAGAGCGAATAGAAGAGCTTTATACAATTAAACCAGATGAGATGAGAGAAATTGAATATAAATGCGCATGGCTTGAAATTACTGGTTTTGCCGCGCTTCCACAGCATTCCAGGGCAGATAAAAGTGAACAATACATCTTTATCAATAATAGACCTGCCACTTCGCCTGTTGTTAATTCTGCAATACGAGAGGGCTATCATGGGCTAATTCCTAAAGATCGGTATCCAATTGTCTTCCTTTTTGTTCAGATGGAACCAACCGCCGTTGATGTGAATGTGCATCCCACAAAAAAGGAGGTGCGCTTTAGACATCCATCTGACGTACGCGATGCCCTGATAGAAGCCTTACATAAAGCTCTGAATCATCCATTTGCAAGAGAAGCTTCTTTTTCTCCTATTCAACGATCTGTTTTTATCAAGAATAAAGAGCCTAAAAAGGAAAGCAATCTGACGCTGAAGTTGGATTATCCTCAAGTTAAGCGCCAAAACAATGTCCCACCATCTCCTCATACAGTTATTGATACGCAAAAGAGCGAAAAACAAACCAGCGCTAATGTTGATGAAGCAAAAGAACTAATAGGCAAAAAACCATGGAGTTGGTATAGAGTGTTAGGCAGACTTGCAGGATTTTATGTGGTGCTTGAAACTGATGATGGGCTTACAATAATGGATCCACACGCTGCACATGAAAGAGTTTTGTACGAAAAATTTATGGATCAGCTCTCTCATGAAAAAGTTAAAGTGCAGCCACTGTTGATCCCAGAAACAATCTGCTTGCAGCCTAAAGACGCATTGCAAATCAGAAAGAATAAGGAGGTCTTACAAAGAATGGGATTTCATCTTGCTGAATTTGGTGGAGATACCTTTATTATGGAGGCTTTACCAGCATGTTTCAGTAAGGTGCAGCCTAGAAAACTTATAGAAGATCTGATCCTGGCTATTGAAGAGGCAGGTGAAAAACGTGGTGGAAAATATATTTATGAAGAAACCATTGCGCAGGCTGCATGTAAAGCGGCGGTAAAGGCAACACAGACTTTGTCAGATGAGGAAATAGCCATTTTAATAGAAGAACTTGTGCAGGCTGAAATGCCATACACTTGCCCGCATGGCAGACCCACACTTATTCATATCTCGTTAAGAGAATGGAATAAGCGGTTCGGTAGAGCGTGAAAATGATGAAAAATCGTTGTTCTCAAATATATGTTCAACACTTTTCCATGCACGTTGATATTTTGCTGCTTCCGCATCTGTTAGTGCTTTAAGATCGTTTTCCTTTATAGAAACTAGTAATTTTTCTCCTGATAATACGATCTCCTTTAACAAAGCAACCTTATGCTCCAACAGCTTTTCTTTCTCATTAAAAGAGAAATCCTTTAACTGTTTTTGTAAGTCAAGTTCAGTTTCAAGAAGCATCCTTATGGTAAATGAAATTTTAATAGCAGAGCGTAAGCAGGCTAAAACGCTTTCTTCATTAGCGTTTGCTTTATTCGATTTTTTAGCCATAAAAGCGTATTCATAAGAAGATCTAAAAAGATAGATAATCGTGAAAATGATCTTGAGAGCTTTGGTTTTATCGTTAAGCATAAAACCATTCAACACCATATCTTTTGCCTTATGAAAGAAGGCGTCTCTCCTTGCCAAAAAAAAAGCTCTATTCCTGTTATAAATCGTTGCAGGCATAAAACACTAAATGAATGCTTGAATAGATGAGCTATCTATGGCATATTAAAAAATTATTTGCAAGTGTTATCTTATAAAGGAAGGGAAAAATATGCTTGATATTAAATTGATTCGTGATGATCCAGAGCTTGTTAAAAAAGCTCTTTCAAGAAGAGGTATAGCCACAAATATAGAAAAAATAATACAACTTGATGAAGAGCGCAGAAAATACATTACTGAAGTAGAATCCCTAAAAAGAGAACGAAACGTCTTTTCAGAAGAGATAGGACATCAAAAAAAGGCTGGTAAAGATACCACAGAACAGCAAAAATTTGTAAAATCGCTTGGAGAAAAAATAAGTCAGCTTGATAAAAAAATTACTGAGCTTGAAACATCCATAAACTCGCTCCTACTCACCATACCAAAGAAGCCTCATTCAAGTGTGCCATCAGGCAAAGATAGTAGCGAAAATGTTATTGTTAGAACCTATGGCAAGCAAAAAGATTTTTCTTTTAAACCCAAAACACATGTTGAGCTAGGTGAAAAATTAAACCTGTTTGATTTTGAAAGAGCTGCCAGAATGACAGGTTCAGGCTTTCCGATGTATATCGGATTGGGTGCAAAACTTGAGCGTGCTCTCATACAGTTTATGCTTGACCTCCATATCAAAGAACACGGTTATACGGAAGTTTCAACACCATTTGTGGTCAATTCTGCTTCTATGACAGGTACAGGGCAATTGCCAAAAATGGCGGAAGATATGTATTCTATTCCCGCAGATGACCTCTGGCTTATTCCTACAGCAGAAGTCCCTGTTACTAATATATTCCGTGAGGAGATTATTGATAAACCACTCCCCATAAAGCTTGTTGCTTATTCGCCTTGTTTCCGTCGTGAAGCCGGCGCTGCTGGCAAAGAAACCAGAGGGCTCATCCGTGTCCACCAATTTGATAAAGTGGAAATGGTTAAATTCGTTGAGCCAGCCAGCTCCTATGATGAGCTGGAATCTCTTGTGGAAAATGCGGAAGATGTGCTTAAAAGACTTGAATTAACTTATCGTGTGGTTGCCCTTTGCGCCGGTGATTTGAGCTTTGCAGCTGCCAAGTGTTATGATATTGAGTTGTGGGCGCCCGGACAAAACGCATGGCTTGAAGTGTCATCCTGTAGTAATTTCGAAGCTTTTCAGGCACGCAGAGCAGGAATACGCTTCCGAAATAAATCAAGGAAAGTGGAATATATCCACACTTTGAACGGCTCTGGCGTTGCTCTTGCAAGGTTGGTTGTTGCTATTCTGGAAAATTATCAGCAGGCAGATGGATCAGTTGTTATACCAAAAGCGCTGGTTCCCTATATGAATGGGATAGAAAAAATAGAACCCGGTCAACAAGCATGGTTCTAAACTGATGTGCATCCATTAGAAAACAAAGTTCTTGCTTTTATACGAGAAAAATCGCTCATAAAGCATGGCGAAAAAGTGTTACTTGCTGTTTCTGGTGGCGCAGATTCAGTGGCTCTATTGACTGTTTTTAATGAGATCCATAGGTGCATACCGTTCACCTTCTGTGTTGCTCATTTAAATCATAAAATCAGAAAACGAACATCCAATCTTGACGCCAACTTTGTAAAGGAGCTTGCAAAAAGTATAAATGTAGAATTTATCCTTAAAGAAATTGATGTGCCATTGCTCGCAAAAAAATTGAAAATTTCAAAAGAGATGGCAGCTCGTAATGCACGATATAATTTTCTTGTTGAAGCTGCAAAAAAACACAAATGCGACGTTATTGCTACCGCACACACGGCAAACGATCAAGCAGAAACAATTTTAATACGACTTGCTCGTGGTAGTAGCGTGGAAGGATTAAAAGGAATCCCTTATAGCTACGAAAAAGATGCCATTAGAATTATTAGACCACTTTTAACTACAACACGAGTTGAGCTTGTTGATTATCTTAAAGATAGAAGGGTAATCTGGCGTGAAGATGAAACGAACAAAGATATTTCCATCTTGAGAAATAAAATTCGCCACAAAATTTTGCCGTATCTTGAAAAAAACTTAAATCCGCAGTTGCTTAAAGCTTTCAATCGACTTGCTAGTATAATCAATGATGAGGAAGAATGGCTTGCAAAGATTATTGATGAGATTGCAAATAGGTGTTTCAAAGTTCAAAATTGCACCATATTGCTCATAAACAAAGAACTATTAGCTCTTCCTTCCGCCTTGCAGAGAAGAATCATTATAAGGTGGCTTACTAAAGAAAACATCTCTTATGAGATAATAGATTTCCAGTTTATAGAAGATCTACGTAGAGCTATAAGCAAAACATTTTCGGATAAAAAAGAAAGAACATTTTTTTTAAGAAATTATACTATCCAGATTGGTATAGAGCATACCACCAAAATTCCAAACATAGCAACACCGCATTCTGCTGCGGCTCTTACCAACAAAAACCAGTACTTTTATGAAATAAAAATACCCGGTAGCATTTTTTTGCCCCAATTCGCAATAAAAATTAGTACCTCTTTTGAAAAGCAGATATATAAGATGCGTCCTTGTGGTATTGCAAAATATCCTGCAAAAGCCTCTATTTCGGAAAGAAAACGTGATGGAGCGCCTGTTTTTGTTAGGAGCTGGCAATATGGCGACAGGATGAAACCATATGGATTAAGTGGCTACAAAAAATTACAGGATATTTTTACAGAACAAAAGATAGCCAAAGAGCTTCGCAGCCTTGTTCCTGTTTTTATTTGTCGTGATGAAATTATATGGATACCAGGCTATCGCATAGCTGATGACTGTAAGGTGCAGCCTAAAGAATACCGCTCCTTGCAAATTTCTGTATCTGCAATCAACTAAAATAGAATGCAGTCATACTGATGTTTTTGCAACAGGCAAGTAAATTTAATCAGGGAGGGGTTAAGAGCTTCATAGAGAAAAAAAAGAACGAAGAGAGAGGTTAAAGTTAATGTAGTAAATAAGTATATCAAAAATGTTGTATTTTCTTTCTTCTCTGTGATCACTCAAGTTCTCTGTGGTTAAAAATCGTAAGCCAAAATTAATTTTAAAAACTAAAAAAAACTGTTTGGTCAGCGGCCAGTGGCAGTGATGATGAGGCGAGCAAGGAGTTTTGGGATGTTGGTACAAATGTAGCTAGTGCGGAGTGGGGGAATGTTATTAATCGTGGTGTGTTATCATTTGTTGTTGATTGAGTATATGTGCAATTTATCAGAGATCAGCAAGGTGGTGGCAAGAAGAGGTTAAAGGATAACAAATGATCTTGCAATACAATCAATAAAAAAGAGTTTAACAACACCTGTATAAAAAACTCTTTTCATACTCTGTAGCTAGAACCAGCCGGGGTTATTACACATCACGAGATGGACATCGTAAAAAAAGGAAATAGACAAGAGGGAAAAAAGATGTTAATCAATAGAAGCAATTGACACTTAAATAAAAGTTTTAAGGAGACGATATGGCAGGTTTTACTTTTCGTGAGATGATATTAAATGGCTGGCCTGTGATTTCCGTTCTGGCAATTATGTCTATAATTTCCTTAACGGTGTTCTTTGATAGACTTATGACCTTTAGAAATGCAAGAATAGACGTTAAGACATTTTTTGGCAATTTGGTTAAACTTATTATTGAGCAGGGAGAAAGCAAAGCTTTAGATTATTGCGCTTTGTACGCAGGCAAATCTGCAGCAAGCGTGGCTTCTGCCATCATAAGGCAGCCCGGTGATAGAGAAGCAAAAGAACGTGCTGCCCAGCATGCCATTCAGACTCAAATTCATAGACTTGAATACTACACGCAGATTTTAGGAACCATTGGCAGCACAGCGCCATTTGTTGGCTTATTTGGTACTGTTATGGGGATTATCAAAGCATTTAAGGATATTGCTATAAATGTGGGAGCTGGCCCTGAAATTGTTTCTGCTGGCATTGCAGAGGCTTTAATTACAACAGCTTTTGGCTTGCTTGTGGCTATTCCTGCTGTCATTTTTTATAACTACTGTGTGCGTACTGTTCAGAGAATGTCGCAGGAAATTGATCTTGCCAGCTACATGCTTATAGAGGCACTTGACCAGAAGTAATTTTAAGGGGGAAAAATTATGCACGGTGTGCAGAAACAACAGAATGGCAAATATCAAATTATGGCAGAAATCAATATGATTCCGCTAATAGACGTGGCGCTTGTGCTTTTGATTATTTTTATGATAATGACGCCAATGCTTGTAAAGAACCAGATTCAAATAAACCTGCCTACAGGCAAAAATCCGGATCAGAGCAAGGATAACAAGCCAACAATACTTGTGCAAATTGATAGAAGCGGAGCAGTTTTTGTTGATGGCAAAAGCATCAAAGCAGAAGAGATAGAAGCTCGCTTAAAGGAGCGTGTGCTGGATCCAACAAATCAGCCTTTATTCATTGAAGCAGATAAAGACACTGCCTTTCAACACGTTGTTTCCGTGCTTGATGCCGCAAAAGGGATTGGCATTGTTAAGATGGGAGTTAACGTTAAGAAAGAAACAAAGTCTGGCTCTTCTAACTGATGAAAATTATTTTTGGCGAGGATAATTGCTATGCCACAAGATAATCAACATTACATCCTTGCCGCATTCAGAAAGTTTTCATTAGAGCTTTTGCCCCAGCCAATTGGTGGAAAAGTTATTTTAAGCGTAGTCTTTCATCTGATTTTATTATTTTTTTTATTTTTTTCGCCATTAAGCTTTTTGAGCGCATTCAAAAAGCCCAGAGATGTTTCGCCTTTTTTTCTTGATCCTTCTGTATTGCGCCCTGGCGCAGGATCGGCGCAGCAAGCTCAATTAAGGGCACCAACTAAAGAGGAGCCAAAAGAGAAGGCAGCTAATAAGGATGAAATAAGTATTATTCCAAAAAAGAAGACAGCCGTTGTAGTTAGTACTAATGTGGTTAAAAAGAGCGCAATTGAAGATTCTGCCAAAAAGAAGAAAAAAGAACAAAATAAGTGGCAGGAAGAGAAACTAAAAAACATACAAAAACTCTTAAAAGAAGGCATCTCACCAGTAGCGGTAAATCCTGTTGTATCTTCTGCGGGTGCAGGCAGTGCCTCTGGTGGTGGTACTAGCGGTGGCAGTGGCAGTGGAGGAGGCGGCGCTATGGATCCATACTCATTATATTATGCTGCCATATATTCAGCACTCTATGATGTCTGGCAGCAGCCAAGTGGACTGGCTGGCAAGGGGCTTTCTGTGACTGCACTATTACGAGTGGCAAGGGATGGCACAATTCTTGAAAGGCGCATCTTACGCAAAAGCGGAAATTCTGTGATGGATAGTTCCGTGCAGAATGCAATAGAGGCAGTAAACCGTTTCCCTCAATTTCCACCAGAACTGGGCTTTGCAACAAAAGATATTACCGTTGAGTTTGTGCTTACGGAAGATCAGATGTAAGTCCTATAAAGTTTTGATTGCATATTGATAGAAAATATGTTTATAAGAAGAGACAATTTTTCTTATGAAGACTAAACGAGAAGAATTTATAAGTGCGCTTAAAGGAGAAGAGCATCAAAATCCTATTTTTGCTCCCGATCTGGAATGTTGGTTTGTGATTAACCGTGCAGCTGGCTCGTTACCTTCCACTCTGGCAGAATGTGAGCAAATTGACATTGCACGAATGGTAAGCTCTCATATTTGGCATAGGACAGAGCCATTGCTCTTTTTTTATGAGATGCCTGTTGAACATCACATATCGTTAAAGGCGGATAAGATACGTCACGTGTTTTCCACACCACAAGGTGAATTATCCTTTCTAACAGGTGCCGCAGATCAAAACTCTCCTACACGTGGCATAATTGAGTATTTAATAAAAAGCCCTGCTGATATAAAACTGGCAGAATATCTGGCTAACCACTTTGCGTTTGAACATCATCCGGAAGTAACTCTTAAATTGCGCCAGAAAGTTAAAGAGGAAGGAATAATTTTTATCTCTTCCATCTGTTCGCCTTTTGTAAAATTTGCTGCATTTGACACTGGCTATATGAACGCGCTTCTTCTATTAAATGACTATCAAAGGCAAGTGGAGGCTTTGCTTGATGTTTACACTCAAAAGTTTCTTTCTGCAATAGAGGTGCTTTGTGAAGAGCCTTTAGATGCAATTCTAATTCACGACGAGCTTGATGGAACTTTAGTTTCGCCAGATCTTTTTTTAAGATATATTAAGCCCTTCTATCAACAGGTTAAAAAGATAGCTGCCAGCAAGGGCAAATTGTGCGGAGCAAGTTGGCTGGGCAAGCGGAAGGAACTGCTCAAACTGGCTGTAGAGAGTAATCTTGATTTTATTACTGGTATAATGGTTTCACCAATGACCAGCTTTTCAGTGGCTGATGTATTATCGCTATTTGATGGCAAGATCACTTTCTTTGGCGGGCTTCCAACGGTGCTTTTTTGCAAAAACCTTACAAGCGATGTTGATTTTGAAAACTATCTTAATCAGAACATTATGTCATTAGCCACCAAAAAAAATTTTATAATAGGTGTTTCTGATTGCCTGCCACCTGACGCAGATTTTGAAAGATTAAAGAAAATCAAAGCTCTTGTAGAAAATAAAAAGCTGGAGGATGCAAATGGCTAAACACGGTTTAGGGAAAGGGCTTGATGCCATATTAGGCGCTTCGCAATCTGCCTTTAAAACAAAACCTGCAGAGACTGCAATTACTCAACCACAATCAGCGGAACAAGGCATAAAAAAGCAGGTAGAAAGTTCGGCAGAAAAAGCGGATGAAAAGCAAGGTGTGGTTCTTTTGCCTCTTGAGAAAGTTGTGCCAAATCCCTCCCAACCACGCCATAACTTTGAAGAAAATGCGCTCAAAGAGCTTGTGGCATCAATAAAGGAGCACGGCATTATTCAACCCTTGATAGTAAGAAAACTGCCGTCAGGCAACTATGAACTAATTGCTGGCGAAAGAAGATGGCGTGCAGCAAAAGAGGTAGGTCTTAAAAGTGTGCCAGTTATCATTCGCGAGGCTTCAGAAGAACAAATTATGGAACTTTCCCTTGTGGAAAACCTGCAGCGTCAGGATTTAAATCCAATAGAAGAAGCCAAAGGCTATGCAACGCTGGCATCACATTTTGGATTGACCCAGGAAAAAATTGCGGAAAAGGTTGGCAAGGCAAGGGCAAGCGTTGCTAACGCATTACGTTTGCTTGAATTGCCAGCTGAAATAAAAAATATGCTGACAAATGGTTCCATTTCTGCAGGACACGCAAAGGTGCTTTTGAGTGTTCCTATAGATGAAGAAAAAATCCTACTGGCACGTCAGACTGTAAAAGAAGGGCTATCTGTAAGAGCTCTTGAAAAAATAGTTGCTAAACGGCTTGCTGTGCAAAAAGATGTGCAAAACGCACTAAATGCCACTCAAAAACCATCAATAATCGAAGCACACACGCGGCATCTGGTAGATATCTTACAACGCCATTTTGGAACATCAGTAAGAATTTCTATGCCAGAAAAATCAGAAGCTGGCAAAAATAAAAAGGGCACTCTTGAAATAGATTTCTTTTCTAATGACGACCTTGATAGAATCATTAAGCTCTTTGGGATATCAGAGCTATAAAGATGAATATCGTCAAAAAGACCTGTCGGCTTTTCTGACTATAACTTAATGAGATATTTTTTTGTAATGAATTCTAAATAAAGATGAATAGCATTTTGATATGTGGGGCGGGAAGTAGCGGGATTGGTGCATTAAAATTGCTCGCAAAGGAAAATTACCTTCTTTCCATTTTTGAAGAAAAAATAGATGATAGGAAAATGCGGCAGATTAAAAGTATAAGACCTGATGCAAGGATTGTATCCTCTATTGATGAGATACAGAATCAGCCATTTGATTTTGCTGTAATAAGCCCAGGCTTTTCACTCGATTCTCCACTGCTGCATCAGCTTGCTAGAAAAGGCATTGCGCTAATTTCGGAGCTGGAGTTTGGATGGAGAACTTTACAGAATAAAGTCAAGGTGCTGGCAATAACTGGCTCTAATGGCAAAAGCACATTGACTAAACTTTGCGCTCACATACTAAATGAAGCAGGCTTTAAGGTGGAGATAGGTGGCAATTATGGGAAACCTGTTGCTGAAATTGCCGCAGATAAGACAATTTTTGATGTGTTGGTGCTGGAAGTTAGCTCGTTCCAACTTGAAACCACTCATGTTTTTAAACCGAATATAGGAATAGTGCTAAACATATTTCCAAACCATCTGGATAGACACAAATCAAGAGAGGAATACACAAGGCTTAAAGCTTCATTACTAAAAAATCTTACTCAAGATGATTATGCTATAGCCAATTATGAATTTTTGCCTGCCATAAGAAAATATGTTCCGATAAATAATGCAAAGTGGTTTTCGTTTGGCAATTCATCAGAAGCCGATTGTTTTTATGAGAATGGTTGCCTGGTTAGAAAAGCTCATAGTATAAAGGTGCCACTTCAGAATACTATGTTTGATAATGCTATTATGAGTCAAACTGCAGCAGCAGCTTTTTTGGCTATGGAATATTTTAATGTTGCAACTGAATTGTTTGTGCAGGCGCTTAAAACATTTGAACCATTGAAACACAGAATGCAATTTATAGATAAAGTTTGTGGCATATCTTTTATTGATGATTCAAAAGCCACAAATCTTGGTGCCACAATTGCCGCACTCAAGATGTTAGATAGCCCCATTCGTTTGATAGCTGGTGGCTTACCAAAAGGTGAAAGCTATCTGCCAGCTACGGATATTTTGAAGCAGAAGGTTGTAAAGGCGTATTTAATAGGAAGCGCCGCAAAAGTTATGCAGCAGGAATGGCAGAATGCGATTCCTTGCGAAAATTGTGAAATTCTGGAGCACGCTTTTAAGAAAGCAACTGAAGAAGCAAAACCTGGTGAAATTATTTTGCTTTCACCTGCCTGTGCTAGCTTTGACCAATTTGCCAGCTATGCCGAACGTGGCGAGAAGTTTATTGAGTTGATCAGAAACATTAAGGTGCAATATGCAAACAGGTAAAAACAAGAATTTATCTATCATTTTGTTCCTGCTTATTTTTGTTTTAGCTTTTGTTGGGCTGTTTGGTCGCAATTTATGGACGCCTGATGAGCCACGAGAGGCGGCGATCTCTCTTGAAATGGCAAAAGAAAATAATTTTCTGCTGCCAAAGCTGGCTGGTATGCCTTTTGTGGAAAAGCCGCCTTTGTTTTATATAATTGGGGCAACTCTAATCAACTTATTCCAGAGTTTTATTGGCACTACTGCCGCATTAAAGCTCATTCCGCTTTTTAGCTATTTTTTTACGTTGTATCTCGTTTTCCTGTTGGCTAAAATGCTTCTTAATGAAGAGTATGCTTTTAATGCTATGGCTGTGCTTGCGGCTTTGCCCGGCTTCATTCATATAACACATTGGCTAATTACCGATTGCTTGTTAATGCTATTTTGCTTGCTTGCTATTTATTTTATTACGAAAAGTTATATACAACAAAGATGGCGTTTTTTATTGCTGGCTGCAATAGCGGCTGGTCTTGCATTCTGGGTTAAAGGTATTATTGCAATTATTTTTATTTTTCTGGGCTGGATTGGGCTACTTGTGGCTTATTGGAGAAAAAAGGATAAAAAAGAACTTTTTAAGAAAAAAAGCATTTTATGGCATATTGTTTCTTGTGCTGTGTTGTTTGTGATGATGACAAGTTGGCCTGCGTTGCTATACAAAATTTATGGTAAAGACTTGTTTCTGGAATGGTTTGTGCAGAACCATCTTGGACGTTTTGCTGGAACATCAACGCAGCTGGGGCATATCAACAGAAATCCTTTCTATTACATTGGCGTTTTGATGATTTATCTTCTGCCTTTTTTATATCATTTTATTCTAGGACTAAAGTTGATGATAAAGAAAGGTAGCAAAGAATTTTCTTTTCTGGACATGCTTTTTATATCATATGGACTTGGGGGGCTCTTGATTCTTTCAATATCATCTACCAAGCGAGAAATTTATCTGGCGCCATTACTGCCAGTTTATGGCCTCTTTATAACCGCAAGCATGGATAAAGCCATCGGAAAAATTCATCAGTTATGGTTGAATTCTTGCAACAGGCTACTTTTCATCGTGTTGCTGGGGATGCCGCTTTTACTATGGTTATATAGGGAGAAGTCTCTTGCGCTTTGTGGGCTGATTGCAGTTTGCTCTTATTTGGCATTAAACTATTTTTTAAGCAAAGATATTGCTTTTACTAACGAGAGGAAGTTTTTAATTAACTGGCTGATTGTTGCGATATGCCTCCTAACTTTTGCCACAGTAATTCTTGATAAAATGAAGAACTATGAAAGGCATTTTGTGGCTTTCAGCAAAAGAGTTGAAAAAATTCAAAAGGAATGTGTTTTATGGAAGCCAGACGAGACAACACGAGCTTGTTTTTATTATTATGCGGGGATGACTTTTCCAATAATAGAAACTAAAGAAGAGTTGAAAAGCATATTGTCTAGCGCATCTTATTTTGTTATAGCTTTGAATCGCTCATTTCCTGCAGGAGATAGCGCAAAAGATTTGCCTGAATGGCAGGTTGTTTATGAACAAACATTCGGGGCAACACATAAACCAAGAAAACTTACGTTAATTAAAGGAAAAGAAGAAGGGAAAACAGAAAGCAGATGAGGCAAAACTTTTTAAAATTCACCACACCTTCCATAACAGAAGCTGAAATTAATGCGGCAATTGAAGTATTAAAATCTGGCTGGATAACCACTGGCCCAAATGCGGCAAAGCTAGAAGAAGAATTTGCATCATATGTTGGAGCAAAAGGCGCAGTTGCAGTTATGTCTGCAACAGGGGGAATGCATGTTTTGCTGCATCTTATGGGGATCAAAGCTGGCGATGAAGTGATAACACCTTCGATGACATGGGTTTCCACAGTAAATTTAATAGTTCTGGCAGGGGCAAAGCCAGTTTTTGTTGATGTTGATAAAGAAACCTTGATGGTTTTACCTGAAGCAATAAAAAATGCAATAACACCACGCACCAAGCTCATAGTGCCAGTCCATTTTGCAGGAGCGCCAGCCGATCTTGATGAGATTTATGGAATTGCTGAAAAAAATGGAATAGCTGTTATTGAGGATGCAGCACATGCAGCTGGCACGGAATATAAAGGTAGGAAGATTGGTGCAAAAGGAACAGCGATTTTCTCGTTTCATGCCATAAAAAATATGACGACAGCAGAAGGCGGGATGATTACATCCAACGATTCTGATATAATTGAGAGAGCGCGTAGAATTAAGTTTCATGGACTTGGCGTGGATGCCTTTGATAGAAATAGACAGGGGCGCTCGCCTCAAGCAGAAGTGCTTGAACCGGGCTATAAATATAATTTAACCGATATAGCCGCAGCAATTGGTAGAGAACAACTAAAAAGATTGGATATAATGAACGAGCGCAGGAAACAGCTTGCCAGCCTATATCTTGAAAGGCTTTCTACCATTGACGAGGTTTTGCCATTAGGTTTTCCAAATTATGATTTTAAACACGCATGGCATCTTTTTGTGGTGAGAGTGCTTACAGAAAAAATTGGAATCACAAGAGAAGCTTTTATGAAAGAGCTTGAAAAGCGCAATATAGGAACAGGCATTCACTTTAAGGCAGTTCACTTGCAAAAATACTATAGGGATGCCTTTGGCTTTAAACAAGGAATGCTTCCAAACACCGAATGGAACTCGGAGCGGATATGTTCTTTACCGCTCTTTCCTGATATGAGAGAGGAAGATGTAAACGATGTTGTTGATGCTATAAAAGACGTATTGAGATGCGCCAGATAATATTAAAAAACAAAAAAACGCGAGGAACGCTGATATGGGACAAAAAAGTGTATCTATAGTTATTCCTGTTTATAATGAAGAAGCTAACTTGCCAGAACTTATAGAAAGATTGCTCAAAGTTTGCAGGAAACTTGATATGCCATTTGAAATTATATTGGTTGATGATGGCAGTAGAGATCGCTCAACATCCATAATCAGTGCCACGGCAGAGGCAAATCCGGGAGAAATTATTGGCGTTATTCTCAATAGAAACTATGGGCAACACAATGCTGTTATGGCAGGTTTTTCAAAAGCGAGTGGTGATTTTGTGATTACATTAGATGCAGACCTGCAAAATCCACCTGAAGAAATACCAAAGGTGGTAAACAAATTGATAGAAGGCTTTGATGTTGTTGGCACAATAAGAACGCCACGGCACGATTCGCTTTTTAGAAAAATTTCGTCCTATATGGTGAATAGATTAACAGCAAAGGTAACAGGTGTGAGTATGCACGATTATGGTTGCATGTTGAGAGGCTACAAAAGGAATGTTGTTGAAGCAATGTTGCAGTGCAATGAAAGGAGCACGTTTATTCCTGTATTAGCCAATAGCTTCGCAAAGCGTACCACTGAAATAGAAGTTGCACACTCGCAGAGGAAAGCTGGCGATTCAAAATATAGTTTGTGGAAGTTGATCAATCTACAGTTTGATCTGCTTACCAGTATGACAACCTTTCCGTTGCGCATTTTGAGTTTTGTTGGTGTGCTGGTTTCGCTGATGGGCGTGGGACTTGGCGTGTTGATTCTGATTTTGAGGTTCCTTTGGGGACCTGAATGGGCTGCAAAAGGTGTATTTACATTGTTTGCTATTTTATTTATCTTTGTGGGAGGGCAATTTATTGCTATGGGACTTCTTGGAGAATACATAGGGCGAACCTACATTGATGTAAGGGCGCGCCCAAAGTATTTTATTGAGAATATATGCGGCACAAGTAAAATAAAGAAATCATAGTACAAAAGAAACATGCCTTCAGAAAAGATCGCTATAGTTGAAGATGAGCAAGTGGTGGCAATGGACCTTGAGGCACACCTCATAGGGCTGGGCTATGAGGTAAGGGGAGTTTTTGCAAGCGCAGAGGAATGCCTTTCTGGCATACAAAAAGAGCAGCCAGATCTCATTATGATGGATGTACGCTTAAAAGGCGGAATGAGTGGAATTGAAGCAGCAAAAAAAGTAAGGGCAAGATGGAATATTCCTATAGTCTTTTGCACTGCATATTCTGATGAAGAGACGTTGAAAGAAGTCAAGCAGGCTGAGCCATTCGGTTTCATTCATAAGCCATTTGACACACGTGAATTAAGAACCACACTGGAAATAGCTCTTTACAAACACTCGCTGGAAAAAAAATTGTTGGAGAGCGAGCGGAAATATCGCTCAATGATGGAGGCAATTACTGACCCCATTTATATATGCTCGCCAGACCATTACATTGAGTATATGAACCCATCAATGATTCGGCTTATTGGGCGAGATGCCACAGGTGAGCTTTGCCATAAGGCTCTCTATAATCTTGAAAAACCCTGTGAGTGGTGTGCGGCTGATAAAATTAAAGCAGGCTTGCCCGTACGGACAGAGTTTTTTGACCCATTACGTGGCTCCACCTATCGCATATCCAATGTGCCTATAACAAATTCTGATGGGTCAATATCGCATATGTCCATCTTAACCGATATCACCGAGCAGAAAAAAGCGGCAAGGGCTTTGCAGGAGAGTCAGGAGCGATATAAGAGGCTGGTGGAATCAGTAACCGATTATATCTATACTGTGACAATAGAAGATGGGAAAGTGGTCTCTACAAGGCACGGACCTGCTTGCGTTACAGTTACAGGATATTCTTCCGAAGATTATCAAGCAGATCCTGATCTATGGTATAAGATGGTGCATATTGAAGATAGGCCAAAGGTTCTTGAGCAGGCTGAACGGCTCCTGCGCGGTGAAAGTTGCCCACCACTGGAACACAGAATAATCCACAAAAACGGAAAAGTGCAATGGGTGCGCAACGTGCCTGTTTTACATAGAGATGTAAATGGCAAACTTATTGGTTATGATGGCATGATTTCCAATATCACAGAGCGTAAGCTTGCCGAAGAAGCCATAAAAGAACACGTTAAACGGCTTGAGCTAATCAATAAAGTAATTCTTGCTGTAAACAGAGCTGACGAAATTTCAGCTTTTCTTACAGATGTGATGCAGCCGGTTATGGATTTCTTTAAAATCTCAAGTGGCGCAATCTATTTGCAAGAGCCAAAGAAAGAAACAGCAAGGCTTGTTGGAATCTATGGTAAAGTTAGTGAGATGTACGCTCTGCCACCTGTGCTTGAAATAAGCGATAAAAAAATTGATAGCGAGGCAAATAAGAATAAGTTGCTGAAATTTGACTTAATTTCTGACAAAAACAACGCCCTCTCTGCCATCCAGGAAATGGTGTGCTTGCCCTTATTCTCCAAAGAACAAACCATAGGACTATTAGTGTTCACATCCAGCCTCACAAAAGAGCCAAATGTAAAGGAGGCTGAGCTCCTTTTTGCCATAGGCAGGCAAATAGGCACAGCTATAGCCAAAATGCGTTCTGAAGCTGCTCTGCGTGAAAGTGAAAATCGTTATCGCACAATTACACAACAGGCACTTATTGGTGTTCAAATTTTCCGGGGAGGCGAGTTGCTGTTTACTAATGAAGGCTGGTCAAAAATAACAGGATATCCTTGTGAAGAAACTGCTGGTTGGAAATTAAACGACTATATGTCAATAGTTCATCCTGATGACAGAGCCTTCTTGCGTGATCAGATAGAAAAGGTGGAATCAGCAAAAACGTTTATAGATAATATAAATCAGATTTTTGATTTTAGATTCCTCTCACGAAGCGGAGAAATTAAATGGGTTCTCGGACATTTTAAGAAAATTGAATTCACAGAAGGCGACGCCGTCGTTATCATTATCGTGGATATAACCGATAGAAAAATTGCAGAACAATCCCTTGCCGCTGCCAACCAGCGGCTTAAAGCGCGCGAAGAACAACTAAAAACTATGAACAGCGAACTCTTTGCTGCCATAGAACAACTGAAGGCCAATCAGCGTGAACTATCCGCTATGAATAGAGAAAAAGAGGTGCTAATAAAGGAAATCCACCATAGAGTAAAAAACAATCTGCAGGTTATATCTAGTCTTCTTAAAATCCAGGCGTCTCATCTGAAAGATGAGAAGGCGGTTATGGCATTAAAGGAATGTCAGCAAAGAGTAAAATCAATTGCTATTGTTCACGAAAAACTTTATCAGTTTAACAATCTGGCGGAAATAGGGCTGGCCACCTATGTTGAAGGACTTGTTAATCATCTAGTAATGATGTTCGCAATAGATCCATCACGAATAAACGTTAACTTTGATATTCCAAATATCCCGCTCACAATAGAACAGGCAGTTCCTTGCAGCATGATTATCAACGAACTAGTATCTAATGCCCTAAAATATGCTTTCCCTGATAAAAGAAAAGGCACCATCACTATATCGCTGAAGGAAGAAAACGATGGCTTTGTAAGGCTGATCATATCAGATGATGGCATCGGTTTCCCAAGAGATATAGATTTTAAAAACACAGTGTCTTTGGGAATGCAACTTGTAATGACCTTTGCAGAACAATTAGGTGGTGAAGTTACTCTCCAATCCGAGCCTGAGCGTGGTACAACATTCGCAATAAAGTTCAAGTTGCAAAGGAAGACGCTCCTACCTGATTCCATCAATGTGCCGATAGCAAGCAGTAATAAAAAATGAAAAACGCCAGTAAAATTTTCATAATAGCAGAAGCAGGTGTAAATCATAACGGCAAGGTTTCTCTTGCAAAACAACTTGTGGATGCAGCCGTCTCCGCAAAGGCGGATGCCATCAAATTTCAAACTTTTTCAGCATCAGCGTTGGTTCTCCCTTCAGTTGCTTCTTCAAAATATCAGATAAAGAACATTAAAGCCAAAATATCTCAGCGAAAATTATTAAAACAACTGGAGCTCTCTTTTGAAGCACACCAGGAAATTGCAAATTACTGCCGCAAAAAAAATATAGAATTTATGTCTTCTCCATTTGATATTGAAAGCGTTGAGTTACTTGAAAAAACAGGTGTAAAAAGGTACAAAATCCCCTCTGGAGAAATTACGGATATTCCTCTTTTAAAGAAGGTTGCCGCAACAAATAAACCTCTTATTATTTCAACAGGAATGTGCACAATCCATGAAATTGAAATTGCGCTGAACACAATAAGAAAGATAAATGCATTCAATCCTCAAATAACTCTGCTTCATTGCACATCCTCTTATCCCACCATGCCAGAAGACGTAAATCTCAAAGCAATGCTTACTTTACAAGATCTCTTCAAGCTGCCTATCGGTTACTCCGACCACACCATTGGATACGAAATTGCCATAGCCGCAGCAGCTCTGGGAGCAACAGTAATTGAAAAGCATCTTACCATCTCAAGAAAACTTAAAGGACCAGACCACCTCGTGAGCCTTGAACCATCAGAATTTGCAACTATGATTGCAGCAATAAGAAACGTTGAAAATGCATTAGGCTCCTTCAGCAAAAAACCTGTTAAATCCGAACAAGAAGCAATCAAACTTGCTCGGAAAAGCATCGTTGCAAAATGCGATATTACAAAAGGCACAGAATTTTCCGAAACAAATTTAACCACTATGCGGCCCGGAACGGGCTTAAGTCCTATATATTGGAATGAAATTATAGGACGTCTTTCAACAAAAAACTATAAAGCCGGTGAATTAATAAGAGAAAAGATAGTTCTGCATAAAAAATGAAAAACATAATCCCCCCTAAAATTCTCACTGTGTTTGGCACAAGACCTGAAGCAATAAAACTTGCTCCTGTAATTAAACTGTTTGAGAAACAAAAAGAAATCGCTTCCTACGTCTGTGTTACAGCTCAACATAGACAAATGCTAGATCAAGTTTTGCGTTTTTTCGAAATAGAGCCAAACTATGATCTCAACCTTATGCGCCATAATCAAACGCTTGCGGAACTTACAGCCTCTGCAATAACAGCACTGGATAGGGTTTTTGTGGAACTATCTCCAAACCTTATTATTGTTCAAGGAGACACCACAACCGTTTTAGCAGCTGCACTTGCCGCATTTTATAGAAAAATCCCTATAGCTCACGTTGAAGCAGGCTTGCGCACATGGAATATGAATGCACCATGGCCAGAAGAAGCCAATAGAGTGCTTTGCACAAAATTGGCAGCATTGCACTTTTCCCCCACGCAGACTAACGCAAAAAATCTTTTAAAAGAAGGCGTTGATCCTAAAACTATACATATTACAGGCAACACAGTAATAGATGCTTTGTTTATGTCTTTACGAAAAATAAAAAATAATCCACCAAAAATAGAAGGATTGCCAGAAAAATTCTTTGAAACAAAACGAAACAAAATTGTGCTCATAACAGGACATCGCCGAGAAAATTTTGGAGAAGGATTTAAAGCTATTTGTGAAGCCATTGTGCAGCTTGCAGAGCAATTCCAAAATTTTGCTTTCATCTATCCGGTGCATTTAAATCCAAACGTAAGAAGGCCTGTAGAAACAATTCTGCGATCAAAAAATATGCAAAACGTGTTCCTAATTGAGCCACTACCTTATGTCTCTTTTCTCTATTTAATGAGTAAAGCCTATATTATTCTTACGGATTCCGGAGGCGTTCAGGAGGAAGCCCCGAGTCTTGGTAAGCCTGTTCTTGTAATGAGAGAAACCACAGAACGTCCTGAGGCAGTTATGGCAGGTGCTGTTAAGCTTGTTGGCACAAATAAGGAAAAAATTGTCAGAGAAGCCACACGACTATTAACCGATAAAAACGCTTATTTAAAAATGGCAAAGGTCATAAATCCATATGGCGATGGCAAAGCAGCATCCAGAATTGTTAAAATTTGTATAAAATTTTTAACTGGAAAAATGGAAGTATGAAAAAAGCTCTTCTAGTAGGCATAAACGATTATCCACTCTCCCCATTAAAGGGATGCGTTAACGACGTGGAAGATATGGCAAATTTTTTGGTCTCTTCCAAAACTTTTCAGGAAAAGGAAATAAGACTATTAGTTGATAAAAGAGCCACCACAGAAGCCATTATAGAAAGATTGAACTGGTTGGTTGAAGGAGCCAAAGAAGGTGATAAACTCTTCTTCCATTATAGCGGACACGGCGTGCAATTGCCCACTCGCAACAAACAAGGAGAAGTTGATGGACTTGATGAGGCTATATGTCCAGTGGATTTTGACTGGTCAACCACAAAAGTTATTCGCGATAAGGATTTTATCAAAATTTTCAAAAATGTTCCTAAAGGCGTGGATTTTTTATGGATTTCTGATTCTTGCCATTCAGGGGATCTTTCTAGAAATATATCATCAAGAATAATCAAAGGCATCAAGCCACCAGAGCATGGATTCACGGCAATACGTTCCATAAGAATGCCGTTGGATATCCAGTGGCGATTAAACGTTGCTCTTCTTCAAAAAATTCCTCAAGCCACTTTTATAAGGGCTGCGCAGGAGCTTAATCTGGCTCTTATTACGGCTTGCCGTTCAGATCAAACTGCAGCAGATGCTGTTTTTGGTAATAGGTATAACGGCGCATTTACTTACTTCTTAATTAAAATATTAAAGAAAAAAGATGGCGTTAAAATGCCCCTTAATGAGCTTACAAACAATGTGAGAATTGCATTGAAGCAAAAAAAATTTTCTCAAGAACCGCAACTAGAAGGCTCCCAAGATATTATAAACAAACCATTCTTCCTGCCTTGATTTTTCTTTTTTTTGGTTAGAGACAATTGCGCTAGTGGAATTTTGAAACAATAGAGAAAAAAACTTCACCACAAGAGGACTTGAGAAAAAAACACAGAAGAAGGGGTTAAAAAGGAAATGTTATGATAGAAATTCATATTGTTATTTTTTTCTCTTCTCTGCATTCTCCCAAGTTCTCTGTGGTTAAAAATCGTAAGTCAAATTAAATCGGGAAAAACTTAAAAAGCCAGAAAACAAAAAATTTACCACAGCGGGCGGGGGCGAGTGAGGGAGGCAAAAGGGGATTAGAGGTGTAAAATGTGTTAGAAATGTTTTTTGGAAAAACGTCTCAAAACGTCTCATATTAAAATTTTTTTAAAAAGTAGTTGAATTTTTTTGAAATAGGTTAGGCTTTAGATAAAGAGAGGGATGTAGTGATTAACCTTCTATGAGGGAGGCTTTTTATGAAGATCAGTTATTTTACTTGTGTGGTGATTTGTTTGTTTGTGTTGTGTGTTATTGCGGATGATGGAGTGATAGAGAAGTTGTATGTTTCGCAAGATGCGTTTATAGGTAGGTTTCTTGGTGTGGGTGGTGTGGATGTGGGGAGTGTGGTTTTGAGTATGAGGTTGAAAGAAGGAGATAGAGGTGGTATAAGTTTATATATTTATTTAGTGATGATATGGTTTTCTGCTTTTGGAGTAGTGCTGGGCGGGGGGCTGTATCATTTGGAAAGGGAGATAAAGGCTGTGGAGATAAGAGTGGAAGGAGAAGTTAGTGTTGATAAGCTAGAGAGAGCATCTTTGCGGATAAACAATCGTGTTAAGGGTTTACCTGTGAGGTTTATTAGTAATGAGACGTATGGTGTAGAGAGGGGTGTATGTATTTCGGTTGAGAATACGAATGGTTTAGAGGCGTGGCGATGTGTTAGTGATTATATTAGGAAGATGGGCAGGTATGTTGGATATAGCGAGCCCCGTATATGGACGAATAAGATATTTAATAATGTTGGGTGGGTTAGGGGTACGAGGAGTTATGGTGGGCGGTGGGGTGCATATATGTGGGTTATGCAGAACAGGCTATGTTTTTTTAGCAGTGAGACGAACGTATGGATGTATGGTGGTGGGAGGGTATATATAACGAATGTTGTGGTGGGTAGTTTAGGAGATTATTTGCCGTGTAGTATGGTTATAGATGTTGGTCCTGATGTGGAGTGGGCATTAGCTAAGGAGAATTATCCTGGTGATGAGAGTGGGGATGAGATGGAGTGTGGAGTTAATTTGGAGACATATTATGATTTAGCGTTGCCAGAATTAAGAGTGGAGCCTGAGTTAGTGGTATGTGGAGTTGGTAGTGGAGATAAGTATTTTAGTTGTGTGGTGAGTAATTTGATAGGAGGAGTTGAGTGGTTGATTGAACCTGATGGGGTAGTTGGTGGGGCGAGTGTAGTTGGTGGAGGATTTGGTTGCAGGGTTAATTCTGGAGTAGTTGGTGGTGGGTATAAGGTTAGGGCTAGGTCTGTGGAGCATCCACAGTTGTATGATGAGAGCATACTTGAAGTTATTAAGGTGGATATAGAGCAGAGCAATGAGTATTATGGGGTGGATAGAGGTGTTGTTGGATTGAATTTGAGTATGGATAGCTATGTGC
>CAZBHO010000027.1:0-370 GCA_964491945.1 uncultured Verrucomicrobiota bacterium
TTAAGAACCATCTTGCGGACTATAAGCTTGTTGCTAATGTGATAATAAAGAATGCTGGAAACTGCTGATGGAGTTCAGGAATATCTTCCTCATAACTCCTTCCGCTTAAATTCTTCTTTGAGTTTGTAAGCCTAATCAAAAAAAACAAATGCAACTTTTTTTAATTTTGATATGAGGCGTTCTGAGATGTTTTTCCAAAAAACATTTCTAACACATTTTCCTCATCTAATCACCTTTTGTCTCCCTCACCCCCCTCTGTGGTGATCTTTTCATCCTCTGGCTTTTTAAGTTTTTCCTGATTTTAACTTGGCTTACGATTTTTAATCACAGAGAACTTGAGAGTTCACAGAGAAGAAAGAGATTAGAAAGC
>CAZBHO010000027.1:387-10794 GCA_964491945.1 uncultured Verrucomicrobiota bacterium
TGATTGGCTATCGCAATGCTTTCTGGTTATGCCCTATCTTAATCCATTTCTCTGTGTTTTTCTCTGTGGCCTCTGTGTGCTTTGTGATGAATTCTTTCGTCCTCTGGCTTTTAAAGTTTTTTCCCAATTTAATTTGAGTAACGATTTTTTAACCACAGAAAGCTTTAGAGAGCACAGAAAAGAAAAAGAGTGGTATGCTAATTTTTGCCAGAATGCCTGTTAACTGTGCTTTAGCTTTATTTTTTCTCTGTGGTTTCTCTGTGAAGCTTTTATGCTGTTTGTGGTGAAGTGTTCTTCTGCTGTTCCAGGAATTCACCAGTTTAACCTTCTTGATAATGGCAGGTCTGATCTAGCAAAATAAATAAGATGCTCACACGGAGAAAAAGCTAAAATTATACATCAGGCAAAATTTTAATTTAACCAGTGCTAATATGAATGATGCAGAGATCTTAATCATAGTTTCCTTACAAATCAGAACTACTGATATCTGCTGCATCGCCCTCGCCGCCGGGAGAGCCATCACTGCCATAGCTAATAACTTCATAAGATTCGTTCTTTCTTCCCGGCGAAAGATAAATATAAGGATTTCCCCATGGATCCAACGGCAAGTTTTGTGAAGCAAGATAGCCTTCTGCTGGATATCGTTCAGGGATTGGTGGAACGGTGGGCTTCTTACATAATGCTTCAAGTCCTTGCTGCTGGGTGGGGTATCTATTTTGCTCCATTTTGTATAATTGCAGAGCTTCCTTAAAAATTTTGATCTGCATTCTGGCTGTAGATACCTTTGCTTCTGAAGGATGTCTAAATACTGCCACTCCCACTATTCCAGCAAGAATAGAAATAATAATTATTACAACCAGAATCTCTATTAGAGTAAAACCACTTCTATTTCTCATTAAATTGCCACTTAACTCATTAAAGAAATTGAAATGAGTATACAAAACTCATCTAAAAAAAGCAAATTAAACTTTTTAGGGGATATTGGTTATGTTTCCGTTTGGCGAGGAGTGAAGGGAGAAAATTAGCTTATCAGGCTTAATTCTCTTTATTATTCAATTGTTTTATTTGAACAACCTTTAATCCCCTTATTCTAACAACTTCTGCTGTACCATCAAGTGCATAAACTTTTCCAAAAATTTTTTAAAAAAACGTTGACATTTTTGAGCTTTTTGTTTTTAGTATGCAGTTTCTTATGTCAGCACAAGGAGTCTTTTTATGAAAACAACGTTAGTAAAAGAAAAAGATATAGCAAGGAAATGGTATGTTGTTAATGCATCGGGGAAGATACTTGGCAGGATGGCTGTAAAGGTAGCGAATCTTTTGCGTGGGAAAGGCAAGGTCACCTTTGCACCTCATCAAGATTTAGGTGATTTTGTTGTGGTAATTAACGCAAAGGAGGTCAAGTTGAGTGGCAAGAAAGAGGAGCAAAAAATATACAGGAGCTTTTCTGGTTATCGCAGTGGTTTAAAAGAGCATCCTGCTGCTTTTATAAGGGAGCGTTCTCCAGAGCGTCTTGTGAAGGATGCTGTGCGTAGGATGTTACCAAAGAACCGATTGATGAGGAAAGTGTTCAGGAGATTAAAAGTTTATCCGGGAGCTGAACATCCTCATATTGCCCAGAAGCCAGAGGTAATAGAACTTTAATTTTGGAAGGAGAGCTCAAAGTGATTGATAATACAGTATACACAGCAACGGGACGTCGCAAGGAAGCAGTTGCATCTGTGCGTTTGATACCCAATGGCACGGGAGTTATAAAAATTAACTCACGTAAACTTCAGGATTATTTTCCTTTAATTTCGCAGCGCAATATTGTTGAACAGCCACTCAAATTAACCAACACTGAAGGACGTTTTGATATTGAGGCAAAAATTGTTGGTGGTGGGGTTATGGGACAAGCAGGGGCTCTGCGTCATGCCATTTCACGGGCTCTTGTTAAAGTTGATCCTTCATTTAAGGGTGTTCTTAAAGATAGCGGGCTTTTAACAAGAGACCCACGAATGAAAGAGCGTAAGAAATCCGGGCAACCTGGCGCGCGCAAGAGATTCCAGTTCTCGAAGCGATAATTTGCTAGGGAATACTCAAAAAATGGAGTATAAGTTAAATAACACGGGGACTGTCACTGCTCCAGAAGGCTTTCTTGCTTGTGGAATTGAAGCGCGTATAAAAGCTAAACGTCGTGATATGGCGTTAATTTTTTCTGAAGTGCCAGCAACAATTGCAGGGTTATTTACCACAAACAACATTCAAGCTGCTCCCGTACAATTCTGCAAAAAAATTTTGAAGCAGAGCAAAAAAGCGCGCGCTATAATCGTAAATAGCGGGAATGCCAATGCCTGTACAGGCAAACAAGGCATCATTGATGCCGAAACGATGGCAAAAAAGACTGCTTATGCTCTCAAAATTCAAGACAAGGAAGTTCTTGTCTGCTCAACAGGCACAATTGGTAGAAAGCTTCCTATGAAGCGGATTATTAAAGGGATAGAGCTTGCAGCAAAATCGCTTTCAAAAGAGCAGGGCGGGCTGGATGCAGCTTATGCAATTATGACAACAGACACTGTTCCAAAGCATCTTGCCATTAGTTTCAAAAGCAAAGACAGGGTTGCTACAATTGGAGGTATGGCGAAAGGGGCTGGAATGATTAATCCGAGCATGGCAACGCTTTTAGTCTTTTTAACAACAGATGTTGAGATAAACAATACAGACTTGAAATATGCCTTACAACAAGCTGTAGGGCAGAGTTTTAATAGAATTAGTGTGGATAATGATCGCAGCACAAATGATACAGTTCTTTGCATGGCAAATGGCTTAAGCTCAATGAGAGTGCGGCGCAACACTCCAGAGTGGCAATTATTTTGCAACGCACTCAATATAATCACAAAAGAGCTTGCTTTTAAAATTGTTAAGGATGGCGAAGGTGCCACAAAATTTGTAACGGTTGTTGTTAAGGGTGCTAAAAGTTCCAGATGCGCCGAGCTTGCCGCCAGAGCCATAGCCAATTCGTTTTTGGTAAAAACTTCGTGGTTTGGTGCTGATCCAAATTGGGGGCGGGTGATATGTGCGGTTGGCTATTCAGGGGCAAAGATTGTACCTCAAAATATAGATATTTTTTATGATGGCGTATGCGTGGTGAAAAGCGGGGAAAGCGCAGGCTATTCGGAAGAAAAGCTTCACAAAATTATCAAGAAGCCGGAATTCAAAATAGAGGTGAATTTAAATCTTGGCAAACATAGTTACGAGATGTATACAGCTGATTGTAGCGATGAATATGTGCATATTAACGCCGATTATATGACATAATAAATATGATGAAAGAAATAAAAGAAAAAGCCGATGTTTTGATAGAAGCAATGCCATATATCCTTGCATTTCGTGGCGAGCCTATGGTGATCAAATTCGGCGGAAGTGTGATGGAAGATAAGAACGCTTTTAATTCAATTCTTACAGATGCAGCTTTTCTTGAAGCTGTGGGGTTGCGTCCTATAATTGTGCATGGTGGAGGCAAAGCCATTTCAAGAAAAATGCAGGAAAAAGGCATAAAACCAGAATTTGTGAATGGCTTGCGTGTTACAGATAAAGACACTATAAGAGTTGTTGAAGAAGTTTTAAATCATGAAATCAATGTGGAAATAGTTGAAACGTTAAATGCCAAAGGAGTGAAAGCAACCGGGCTGCACGGACCTTCCATATTTAAAGCGGAGCGGCTTTTGCAAACAGATGAAAAAGGCGAACAGGTTGATATCGGTTTTGTTGGGAAAATTACACAGGTTGATGTTGAGCCGCTGATCGCTTGTATGAATGCAGGGCTAATTCCGGTGGTTACGCCACTTGGCAAGGGGCAAGATGGCATTTATAACATCAATGCTGATGATTCTGCAGCAGCGGTGGCTCGGGAGATTAAGGCAAGAAAATTGATCTTTCTTTCAGATGTGCCGGGTATAATGAAGGATCAAAAGGATGTATCATCGGTAATTTCTACGATTAAACGTAAAGAAGTGGATCAGTTAATTAAACAAGGTGTGATATACGGCGGGATGTTGCCAAAAATTCAAGGCGCTTTGGATGCGCTTGATAGTGGAGTAAAGAAAGTTCACATTATAGATGGGCATCTGCCACATTCGCTCTTGTTAGAGATATTCACAGATAAAGGTATAGGAACGGAGATCATTAAAGATGAATAAATCAGAAGCAATAATTAAAGAATTCAATCAGTATGTGGTTCCATCTTATAAGAGAAATCCTATTGTAATGGTAAAAGGCAAGGGCACAAAGGTATGGGATGCAGATGGCAAGGTTTATCTTGATTTCCTTGCAGGGATTGCCGTAAACAACATTGGGCACTCACATCCAGGTTATGTTTCTGCTGTTGAGAAGCAACTTGAACAGCTTGTTCACGTTTCTAACCTATATTACAATGAGCCGCAGGGCAAGCTGGCTAAAAAGCTAATAGAGATTTCAAGGTTAGATGGCAAGTGTTTCTTTTGCAATTCTGGAGCTGAAGCTAACGAAGCTTTGATTAAGCTTGCAAGATTGTGGGGGCACGAGCAGGGCAGATATGAAATCATTACAATGAAAAACTCTTTTCATGGTAGAACTCTTGGAACACTAACTGCCACAGGACAAGATAAAGTTAAGAAAGGGTTTGATCCTTTGCCGATGGGCTTTTTGTATGCAGAGTTTAACAACATAGAAAGCGTTAAAGCCCTTATTAATGAGAAAACTGTGGCTGTGCTTGTGGAATGCATACAAGGGGAAGGTGGTGTCATCCCTGCAACGCAGGAGTTTTTAAAAGAATTACAAGCTTTATGTAAAGAAAAGAATCTGCTCTTGCTTTGCGATGAAGTTCAATGCGGGATGGGGCGCACAGGCAAATGGTTTGGCTTCCAGCAATATGGGATAGAGCCAGACGCTATTTCCATTGCAAAAGCACTCGGCAACGGCTTCCCTATCGGAGCAATTGTGACGAACAAGAAACTTGCTGATGTGTTTCAGCCGGGCTCCCATGCTTCAACTTTTGGTGGAACAGCTCTTGCCTGTTCTGCTGCTTTAGCAACTATTTCTATTATTGAAGAAGAGAATTTGCTTGAGCGATGTGTGGCCAACGGTGACAAATTTATGAACGGGTTAAAAGAAATTGCCGCAAAATATCCGTTTATAAAAGAAATTAGAGGCAAGGGGCTTATGATTGGAATGGTGCTCAATACACCAGCAAAGGAGTTTGAACAGAAATTGATTGATATGGGGCTCCTTTGCCTTGCAACGGCCGATTACGTGATCCGCTTTTTACCACCACTCAACGTGAAAGATTCTGAAATTGAAGAGGCTCTGGATATGATAGCCGATGTTTGCGAAGAGATGCAAAGTGCATCATCCACAGCTTCTGCTGAAAATGCGCCAGCGCAAGGATAAAGTGAACAAGAAGTAAGCAACTTTAAGGTGCTTTATGGCATACGTTAATCCAGATGTCATTTATTTGCCAGCAAAGGCAATTAAAAAAGCGACAGAGCTTTTTTCGACTCCTTTTTTTCTGTATGAAGAGAAGCGCATCAGGCATAACTGCTCAAAATTTAGAGATACTTTCAAAAAATACTTTCCGTCCTTTGAGCCGCTCTATGCAGTAAAGGCAAACGCCAACCCTGAAGTTCTGAAAATTATTTTTTCCGAAGGCTTCGGAGCAGATGCATCAAGCGAGGCAGAAGCATGGATTACTAAGAAGCTGGGCGCAACAGGAATGTATACTGGGAATTATACCACAGAGGCAGAGTTTAAGTTTGTGCTAAGTACTAAATGCTTTCTCTTAAATCTTGATGATATCAGCATGCTGTCAACAATAAGAAAACTCGGTATACCAGAGTTTCTTTCTTTCCGGGTTAATCCGGGCATATCGCAAGGTGGAATGAAAAGCCTTTTTCTTGCTGGTCCAGATGCAAAATATGGTGTGCCTGTAAGTCAAATAACAGAAGCTTATCAGAACGCAAGAGCACTCGGTGTTAGGCGCTTCGGTTTGCATGCAATGACAGGAAGCAACGTGCTTGACGAAAACTATTTTGCAGCCGTTGCGGAAAAATTGCTAGAAATTGCGGCAAAAATCAAAAGAGACGTTGGAATAGAAATTGAAAGAATAAACATAGGCGGCGGATTTGGTGTGCCATATCGTCCTGAACAGCGTTCACTTAATTTAGAAAAGGTGGCAAGACTGGTTCGTAAGGCTTTTGATAAAGTGTGTAAGAAAGAAAAATTAACAGAGCCAATTTTGATGGCTGAACCGGGCAGATATATAATGGCAGATGCAGGCTGGTTGATAGGAAGAGTTAATGTAATAAAAAGGAGTTATAAAACATTTGCTGGTATAGATGCTGGCATGAATGATTTGCCACGTCCTGCAATATACGATGCATATCATCACGTCACTGTTATTGGCAAACCTATAAACAAAGCTAACATGCAGAAAGTTAATATCGTAGGCAGACTTTGCGAAAATAACGATCAATTTGCCAAAGATAGGATGCTGCCCAAAATAGAAGTTGGCGATTTTGTTGCCATACATAATGCTGGCGCTCATAGTTATGCCATGGGGCACAACTACAACAACCGATTGCGAAGCGCAGAGTATCTGCTAAAACCAGATGGTTCTTTTATAAAAATTAGGCGAGCTGAAACTATAGCTGATATCTTCCGTACAGCCATATTTAAAGCTTAAAGCGCATATGTAGTTATTTCCGCCTTCTGCTAGCTTTTCAAAAGGAATCTATTGGGGCAGAACGAGTTTGTTATATGATAAGATAGATTTTATTTGTGGCATCAACGTGTGTGGGTTGTTATTCAGGATGCCACTGAATCCTGATGGACTGTGTTTTTCTCTGTTCGGAATCGTAAAAGATCGCCAAATTGTTCCAGCATTTGCGCTCTTTTACATTGATCTTTTGCGGGGCAAATTTTTGTACAATACAGTTCACGCATCAACCAGCCATAATCGTTGATAAAGGATTGGATAGCCTCATTTTTATCGCTCAAATGCCGCAGGAAGATATGTTCATCAAGATGCCGGCGTATAATAGCCATTTCTGTATTAAGGAAGTCTGCCAGATGTACACAAGTATCTTCCATAACATCAACATCTCCTTTTACTTCTCTTAAGTAAGCAAGCAAGATGCCATTAGATAATATAGATTTATCAGGCCGCATTAAACATAATTGTAAAGAGCGCCCCCCTATCAATATGAGCAGAGGCTGTAAGTGTGGCATTCCACTTAGAAAGGAGCTCTTTGGCAAGATAAAGATTCAGGAAGAAAGCTTTTGGTGGCGATTTAACATATTGGGGCTCAAAGAGCTGATTAAAATCATCGGAGCTTGGTGTGGTGGCTCCATCTATAATTGCCACACCTATATTGCCACCCATAGGAGCAATTTTAATAGCAATTTGTTTCTTTAAATCAGGAGCCATTAATACTCTATAAATTGCATTAAGCAATATCATATGTAGAGCAAGATTAGCTTCGTTCTGCTTGATTCTAACTTTTAAATTCTCATCAATAGCAGGATACTCAAACTTTACATCAAACATAGAAAAGTATCCGATTGCTTCCATAAGCAATGTTTTCAAAGTAACACTTTCTGATTCCAGCTTTTCGCCAGCTGTAGTTTCATTCTTCAGATTTACAGAAGAGATAACAGCCTTAGCAGCACATATTGCTAGCAAAGATTGTGTTTCTAACTGCGGTTTATTCAATAAAGATAACAAAAGATTTTCAGCGTATTGCAAATAGGAGGTGACAAGTAAGTTTTGTGTTTCTATTGCTACGGTTTTGCCTTGAAAAGTTTCTGCTTCAAGAATATACAGCAGTTTATTACTTTCTCCATCCTGATTTGGCGGCAGCACCACTAGACTCATTCTGACTTTTTTGCCAGAGGCAACTATTGTGCCATCTTTCTCTCCTGAATGTCCAGATTTAATCAGTTCTTGTAATTCAGAGCTTACAAAGTTATGTATGCTCTGTGTAAGAATAGTTGTTTCATCAATACCTATTATTTCTGCTGCTTTTTTATTCATTATGAGCACAGTATCCGCCGGAGTTAGCACAATGATGCCTTCCTTTAAACATTCAATTAAAGAATGCGTCTTAATTTTTTCATCTACCACTGATTTAGAAACATCTATAGTACGCTGTTTTAGATAAGCTATATAAACCCATATTGCTATAACAAAAAGAACAACTATCTGAATAACATCAACAAAATTTGCGGCTTTTATTTTTAAAGCCCACGCTTCTTCTCCCGGGACTTTAAACACGTCAACCACAAATTCTCCTGTATTTATAATAGAGACTATAATGCCCACAATAATAACTATTTCTATGATGAGGCCTAATACCAGTGAGATCTGCCATGCTAGTTTTTTTGTCTTTTTATCCATTGCTTTTTACTCCTTCCATAGATGTTGGCTGGCTGACTATTCCTTGCCCTTTGCTGTAATAAATTGTAACAGCATTAAGTTTTTCTCTTATCTCGCTAATTGCATCCAAAATTTGAATTTTAACAGGTGGATATAGCGTGTTGAGGACATAAACTGTCCCCTCCAGAAACTCACCAAGGCTCTGGCTTAAAGTCTTTTTACGTCGCATAAGGCTTTTGAGTTCTTCCATAGAATTTTTCTCTTTGCGTAAAACTCCAAGAAAGAGCTCTTGTTTATCAGGTGGCAATTTTTCAATAGGAATTTTCTGAGCAGCAAGTTGACTTTTTAAGATTTGAATCTTACGAATGTTTTGCTCGTGCATTTCTATGTGTTTATTAATTTCTTCCAGCCTCTGTTTGGTTAAAAAATCTTTTCCGACAATTGTTTCTGTAAGCATTCCAAATTCGGAGCCCATGGTTGCCACTTTAATAGTTTTTAAGGAGCATATTTTGCCTCCTGCGATCATTCCTTTTGGGGAAATAACTTCCACGTAATCGTTGCTTACAAGAGAGGAATTGATGATAGCGTTTAGAACCACGATACGTCCCAGTGCTGAGACTTTGGCATCACTTATAAAGCTTGCGTAAATACTGCCATCTGCATTGATCATTCTCTCTCTATGTCCCATAATGCCACCAGAAACAAATACATCGCCTTTCGCCTGGATATCAATTTGCTCGCAATTGCCAAGAATGAAGATATCCTCGCATTCAATTGAACCAGGGCCTATCAGATTGCCTATTACCAGCACATTCCCATTGAATGAAAAATTTTTTATACTGCCTGCTGCAGGTTTTTCCATCACATAAAACGGCACAATATCTATTCGCGGTTCATCGACCACCACATATCCTTTGTTCTTGGCAATAAAAATATTCTTTTCAAGAATAATATCTTCATCAAAATCAAAGTGAGTATCTAAAGATGGTGGCTCTATAACGCAGCCAGACACATCAATGCCGGGCACCCCATCATCCAATGGTAATAATTCACCAATAGTGGATCCCTCTACAATAGGTGGTGGCCATGGCAAAAGATGCTTATCCAGTTCGTTTATTGCGGAGTGTAATAATGCCTTGTTTATTACGTTCACTTTATAATTTATACGTCTTTTACGCGGCTTTGGCGCCACTCCTTCTGCAATTTTCATTGCCCAGACAACATCATTATTTTCACGCAATGTTTTCAGTGCTTTTTCCAAAACCTTCTCATCAACGTTATAGGTTATCTTCTCTTTCTCCAAAATGCTTTTTACCATAATTTCGGTAGGAATATCGCCATCACCACGTGGCGGCACAAGGCATAGATATGCAGAAACCTTATCTGGTGTAATGAAGGTTAAAATTCTGCCGTTTGTGGAAGCAGGGTCATCAGGATCTGTCATCCTAAAATATAATCCAAAATTATTCACTAAAGCTATCAGGCTGCTCTTTCTGGAAGTATCTCTTTCTAGCTCTATCAGCTTCTTTAGCACAGCTATGAGTCCTTCTTCTGGACGATAAACCGTAGCAAGTGGACTGGACATAATGACCTGAAGCGCCCTACATATCAATGCCTCTAAAGTTGAATTTAGCGGTTTAACGTTGCCACTTATTGGTTCTGGTGCTCTTCTATAAAAATCGAATATAGGTTGCGGCTGAAAAATCATTCTTTATCTCCTCTGGAGAGTTATCCTATATTGTAAAACATTTTCTGACAAGTCTGAAAAATAAGTTAAAAAAAAGCTTGTCAGAGATATTTATGTTGTGTTATACGTGGGCATATCGATAAATTTTAATTAACAATTTCTTTTATAATTTGGAGGATGTTCAAATGTCCAGCCGTTTTCTAATCAGTTTGGTAGTGGGTGCCATTTTTATAACCAAAGGGATCCTTGCGCAGGAAGTGATACAGCACAACTCTTACGAAATACCGCCTTGGTATGTAAGCCTTAATGGTGGCGCTATATTGTTTGAAGG